>CAKUXD010000012.1 GCA_934699705.1 uncultured Candidatus Melainabacteria bacterium | reverse complement strand
AAGTAATTCGAAATTCAATAATTGCCATGTTCTTCGGGTTTTGTTAAGTTTTGTTAAGAAAAATATTTTTTATATAGAAATGGCGCGGATTTTGGTTAAAATCCGCGCCACTACATGTTCTTCATCTTTTATTGAAATTTATTTATTTTTTGTCATGAGTTGAAAGTAAAACTCTATCAATTAAACCATATTCCATTGCTTCTTGCGCTGATAAATAGTGATCTCTTTCGCAATCTGCAACAACTTTTTCAACATCTTGACCTGAATTTGATGCAATAATTTCAGTCAACATTTTTTTCATTCTTAAAATTTCTTTTGCTTCTAATTCAATATCAGTCGCTTGCCCTTGCGCTCCACCCAATGGTTGGTGAATCATAATTCTTGCACTTGGCAAAGCCATTCTCTTTCCTTTTGTACCTGAGCAAAGCAAGAACGCACCCATTGATGCAGCCTCACCGATACAAATAGTTTGAACATCAGCTTTTATTAACTGCATTGTGTCATAAATTGCCATTCCAGCTGTAATTACACCCCCTGGGCTATTAATATACAACATAATATCTTTTTCTGGATTTTCACTATCTAACAGTAATAGTTGAGCTACAATTGAATTTGCTAATTCATCATCAATTTCATCGCCTAAAAAAATAATTCTTTCTCTTAGTAATCTTGAAAATATATCAAAAGAACGTTCTCCTCTTGATGAGGCTTCAATAACTGTTGGTACATAACTTAAAATCTTTGATTTATCGAAAGTTTCCATTTTTTCTCCTTAACTATACTCTCATAATACTACAAATAAAGAAAAATCAATAATTTTACAATAATAAATAAAAAATTTATTTTTGCATAATTGTATTAATTTTTGCCATTACATAAGATTGAATATTTGAGAAAAGTTCTGCATAATTAAATGATTTTACTGAATCTAAGAAACTATTTAAATGTTTTTTGAAGTATTCAGCATCAATTTTTTCAGTATTAATTTCTTTATTATAACTTCTTTTAACAGGAGAATAGAAACTACCTAGACCACCACCAAATTCAGAAATTTCATCAAAAGAAACCGTTGTTACATCAACATTTTTAGCACGTAATTGATCAATTAGAGATTCAAATCTTTCATCGACTAAAACCTTGTTTGGACCTTCAATCAAAATACTTGTAGCATAAAGTTTTGCATCTTCTGGTTTAACTTCTATAAAATCCCAATTTGCAAGAGGTTTTGGCAGTTCACCAGTAATAGCACCTGAAACTTTAATTCCCAATTCAGGTCTAACTAAAGTTAAAACTGAGTTTAAGTGTACAAATCCAGTAAAATCTATTCTATAAACTTTATATTTTGGCCCAAGAACTGATTGCAACCAACGTACGCCAGCTGGCGAAGTTCCTCTTCCTGAGCAACCTACATAAACATTGTTTCCGTCAACTAAAACATCACTACCCTCTAAATATAATCCTTTATCTGGAAAAGACGGTGATGGAACAGGAACTGCAATATATTTTACAGAAGGGTCTTCTGCCATAATTTTGTTAAAAATACGTCTTACTATAAATCGTTCATTATCACGCATTGGAACACGTTGAGAACACTCTATAACATTGTTACCAACAACAAATACTGCATCTTTTGGATACATAAAGTTGTGCCCTTGTTGAACATTTTTCATATATTGAAGTTCTGCTAAATCAAGCACTTCAGGGTTTAGTCTTACAATATTAATAGATTTATCTTTTAATATTTTAGCAACTGTATCTGATTCTGTTAAAACATTTGAAAAAACAAAAGGATTAACTTGCTGAATAGGCTTTCCTGGAGCTTCCTTCATAATTTTTTCATTTTTTACAATATAACCATATCCTAAAACTGATTTATGAATTTGCGGAACTGCAAGCATTTTAGGAGAACCTAAAATAACGTTTTCTAAGGTATCCCATTCGTGCTCTACATAAACAGAAGCGTTTCTATCAACTGTTTTTGTTGGAATTAACATAAACACTATAATCAATATTGCTAAAACAAATGCAGATAAATTTATTAATTTTCTCATTAATTAACCTTCCTAAAAAAGCGCGGAAAATAAAATTTTCCGCGCTTTATATACTATTCTTTCAAGAATGATTCATAATTTCTTGCAAGCAAGTGAGAGCGAACTTGGTTTATTAAATCAAGAGCAACCCCAACCATGATGATTAAAGATGTAGCTCCAATCCCTTGTAAAGTTTTTATGTTTGTTGCATAAGACGCAAATGAAGGGACTAAGGCTATTATACCCAAAGCAAGTGCACCAATAAAAGTTGTTTTACTTAAAATTTTATCTAATGCCTCTGCCGTTGGCTTTCCTGGTTTAATTCCCGGAATTGAAGAACCATATTTCTTTAAATTAGTTGCAATATCTTTTGGTTGCATATTTGGCATAATTGATGCATAAAAAAATGTTAAACCAAAAATCAATAAGAAATATAATACATAATACGGAATACCATCTGGACTCAAGAATTTTGTTAGCCACATAACAGATTCCTTTATAAAACCGGCAGGCAAATTTGCTTGACCGACAATACTTAGAGCTGTTGTTGGAAATAACAAAATTGCAATCGCAAAGATAATTGGCATAACGCCACCTGGATTAAGTTTAAATGGAATGAATGTGTTAACACCACCATAAACTTTGTTACCAACTTGACGTTTTGGATTAATAATAGTTACCTTTCTTATTGCTTCTTGCATAATAACAATTACAACCATTGTTACAAAGAATATTAACAACAACATAAATAAACCAAATCCCAATGACGGATCACGTGAAACCATTTGAGCAGTTCTTGAAGCATAAATAGGAATACCAGAAATAATACCTACAAAAATGATTAACGAACCACCATTACCTATGCCCTTTTCTGTAATAAGTTCTGAAAGCCACATAACTAACACAGAACCTGCAGTTAATGTAGTAATTGAACTGATATAGAACATAATTGGATTAATACCAGCAATAATAGACCCTGGTAGATGGTTTAAATATGCCATAAATATAATAGCTTGAAATGCGGCAAGGAATACTGTAAATATTCTTGTATATTGCGATAATTTTCTACGACCAGCTTCGCCGTCTTCTTTTTGAAGTTTTTCTAATGACGGAATAACAACTGCCATCAATTGCATAATGATAGACGCTGTAATGAACGGTCCAATACCTAATGCAAAGATTGAAACCTTACCTAATGCACCACCTGAAAATAAATCAAGAAATCCAATTAAGTTGTTTCCACTTGCGATGTTTGAAAATATCGCATTATTAATACCAAAAATCGGCAATTGAGCGCCAAAACGGAAAGCCGCAATCATCAAAACAGTAAAAATAATTTTACTTTTTAAACCTGAAGCATTCCACATCGACATTAAATCTGCAGATGTTGGCATTTTCATTTTACCTTGTTGCATTATACTAATTCAACCTTTCCGCCTGCTGCTTCAATTTTTTCTTTTGCTGATGGAGTAACATAAGATGCTTTAACTGTAACAGCTCTTTTGATTTCTCCATTACCCATAACTCTTAAACCTTCTGTTGAAGGGTGAGCTTTTTTAGCAGATTTTAATGTTTCTAAAGAAATTTCTTCTAAAGAAAGTCTTTCAATAGCGTTAACATTGATTTCTGCATATTTTATTTTGTTGATAATTTTAAAACCTTTTAATTTAGGCATTTGTCTGTATGATGGCATTTGACCACCTTCGAAACCTCTTTTAGAGCTTCTACCAGCACGTTGTCCTTCACCATTTGCACCACGACAAGATGTTTTACCATGACCTGACGCACGACCACGACCAAATCTTTTAGATTTTTTTGTTGAACCTTCAGCAGGTTTTAAATCTTCTAATGTAATCATTTTATATCCTTCTTTCTAAATTATTCTTCTACAACTTTAACTAAGTGAGAAACTTTGTTTACCATACCCATAATTGTTGCACTTGGAGCATGTTCAACAATTTGGTTTAATTTTTTCAAACCTAATGCAGCAACAACCTTTCTTTGATTTGGAGATGCGCCGATTAAGCTTCCTACTAATTTAATTTTTACTAATTGAGTTTGTGTTTTAGCCATTTTTATAATTCCTTTTTATAATAATCAAAGTAATAACAAAATAAGACAGTTGACTAATTTAATAATTCTGCAACTGTTAAACCACGTTTTTTAGCAACGTCTGAAAATGGAGCTAATTTTTGTAAAGCGTCCAAAGTTGCGTTTGCTGCGTTTAATGGTGATTTAGAACCTAAAGATTTTGATAAAATATTTTCAATACCTGCAAGTTCTAATACTGAACGAACTGCACCACCTGCAATAATACCAGTACCTTGTGAAGCTGGTCTTAACATTACAGCACCTGCGCCTGATTCACCTGTAATTGGGTGTGGAATAGTTGTTTTAAAAATTGGCACATTAATCAAGTTTTTACGTCCATCAGCAATTGCTTTTTGAATAGCAATAATAACTTCAGCTGCTTTTGCACAACCTACGCCAACTTGGCCTTTTTGATTACCAACGATAACAACTGCGCGGAAGCTTAATTTTTTACCACCTTTTACAACTTTTGTTACACGTCTGATTTGTACAACACGTTCTTGCCATTCAGAAACTGGTTTTTCTTCTGTTGTTTCAACTTTTTTACGGCGTGAACGTTGTTTTCTTTCACCTTTTTCTCTTGCTGCATCTTCAAATTCTTCGTGTGCTTCTTCAGCAACTTCTTCTGTTTCTACAGCTTCAGCAGTTTCGTTTGTTTCAACTGCTTCAGTTTGTTCTAATTTTTCTTCGTTTGACATTTTTACCTTCCTTATAAAGTAGTTCTAACATTCTATTTAATTTGAATACGCCAAAATAAAAGCATTTAAGCCTATTGGAAATTCATATTCAACGTGAGTTTTCTGACAAGGATTATCTTAATATAAATATTTTTTAAAATCAAGCACAGTACGAAATTGAGAAGTAAATTGTAAATAAAATTTAACAAACCTTGAAAATTTAGCAAAAAATATTTTGAGCAATCTTATATTAATGTAATTACAATAAGGAAAAATTAATGTTAGGTATTAATCCAATCAAAAATAATTTAGTCCAACAACCGCAATGCAATTGCAATTGCCACTGTTGCCAACCGACCATAGTAGGTCAAGAAACCTCAGATGCATTTGTAAAACATGCTGGAATTCTTCCACCAAAAGATTGGAAACCTGATAAATATGCAGGTTTAGGTCCAGAAGTTAAATTAACTCCGCAAGAAAAACTTAAAAAGAAATGGGAAGATTTTAAGCGTCCTAAGTATGCAACTGAAGAACAAGCTCAAGTTCAGGAACAGCCTGAGGTTCAGCAAAAGAAATCTTTCAAACAAAAAGTTAAAGACTTTTTTAAAAAGTTATTTCACAGAAATTAATCATCTGATTAATTTCTGTTTTTTTTATAAAAAACAACTTGTAATTCAGACTAGATGTACTTTTTTTAAATATCAGATAGTGTAAATTTTTATTAGAAATCTCTATACAAGACTTTTTAAACATACGATAATATGGTTGAAACAAATTAAGGAAAATTATAATGGAAGAAATTAAATATTCACCACTCGAAGAATTTGCAAACGCTTTTTCTCACGCAATCGGAACTTTGTTATCAATTTATGGACTAGTAATCCTTGTTGTAACCTCTAATACTCCGACAGAAACAGCATCTACTGCAATATATGGCGCAACAATGTTCTTATTATTCCAATCTTCCACATGTTATCATGCAATGGTAAACGAAACCGCAAAAAAGGTTTTCAGAAAAATTGACCATTCTGCAATATTTTTACTAATTGCAGGAACATACACTCCAATTTTATTATTAGTAGTGCCATTTCCTCATTCAGTAGCTTTACTTGCAATGACCTGGTATTTAGCAGTTATGGGTATTGTCTTTTCTTGTATTACACTTAAATTTAAATATCTAAATACTGCCTTGTACTTAGTTATGGGCTGGTTATCACTATTCTTAATGTTCAGAATGTGGGCGTATAATCCAGTATCTGTATATTATTTACTTGCAGGTGGCGTTGCATTTTCTTTTGGCTGTATCTTTTACTTATTAAAAAAGATTACATTTATGCACTCAATTTGGCACTTATTTGTACTTGTTGGCGCAATTTTACACTACTTTGCAGTATTAGCTTTATTGAAATAACAATTAAACACTATCAAAATCAAAGTTAGTATCAGTTTGTTTGCGCAAAAGTTTTTGAGCCAAATCTTTTAGATTAAACAAATCATTAGTCCTAAAAACATCTTTTAAATCATTTTTAATCAATTTATCAAGAGAATTCAATCCTTCTAAATATATGCTTGCCGAAGAATTTCTAAATTTTGAAATAACATTTTTACGGATAAGCGCCATATGATGCATTTCAACACATAATAATAAATAATACTTTGATTTAAAACAATCACTCATTTGACGAGTTGGATCAACAAGAGTAATCGTTTTTTCATTTAATTTTAGAACACTATTCCAATTCAACTTAGAAAAAAAAGAAACACAATTTTTAGATGTTCTATACGCAAAAACAGGCAAAACAAAGTAGTCAATTATGTTGCAGAAGGAATGAGTTATACCCAAAGCAATTATTTTTCTTTTTGCAATTTCCATTTCTTCCTGCAAATAAAATTCATCAACATCAATAGTCATAAAGTAATCGACATCTGCTTTTTTTGCATATTTCAGCCCCAAATTACGTTTTTTCAACTCATTTTCACCTGCTGATAAATTCAAATCTGGTTCATAAAAAATAATTTCATCAATTAATTTTTTTTCTTTTAAATCTTCTAAAACTGGTAATATCGGTTCATCTGACTTTTTACCATACCAAGATACGTCAGAATATACAACATTGATATAATTACAAGCCCCACGAATTGATTTTAGACTGCGTTCTAAGAGTTCTACACCATCAAAAACAGAATAAGAACAGCCCCATTTTGTATTTTTTAATTTGTATGAACATAATTTTTCATGAGAATACGACTTATAACGTTCTGCAAGTCTTTTTTCACCTTTTAATTTAAGCAAAAAAGATCTTAATTTAACACTTTTATAAGCATAAAATTTTATAAACTTGTATTTTAAATTTTTAATATTTTTTTGTATAAAAAAAGACATACAATACCTTCACTATAAAAATTATAACACAGAAAACTTATATTTTATAGTTAACAAGACAAGCACAACACTAGATATTCCAATGTATGGTCTATTTATAAAATATAATTTAGTAAATTTCAAAATAATTTTTTCTAGTCTTTATAAGCCCCTCTTTTTGAAGTTTAGTGATTTCAGCAGACATCGCCGATCTTTCCACGCATAAATAATCTGCCAAACCTTGCCTATCATGGGGGATATTAAAAGTTTTTGAATTATTTTCAATTGATTTTTGTGTAAGATAATTTAGAATTTTTTCTCTTGTTGTTCTTTTAGATAAACATTCTATTTTTTGATTAAGATTTACATTTTTTCTTGCTAAAATGTTTAAAAGATTATTCATTAAAACTATGTGATTTTGACATAATTTTTTGCAAGGAGTTGTAATTTTATTTGCATTTATAAATAAAATCACACTTTCTGTTGAAGCTTCAATGCATATTGGTAATGCTAAATTACATAAAGAGTAGGAAATTCCAAATAGTTGATTTTCTTCAATTCTTGATAAAATTGAACGATTGCCAAAGTAATCATATTGAACAATTTGCAATGCTCCATTTAATACAATTCCGCCTTTGTTAGTTTTACAGCCATTTTGAAAAACTAATTGATTTTTTTTATATTCCTTAATTTTATATTCTAAACAGTTTAACAAGGGCAAAATTTGAGAATTTTCTATATTCTTAAACAAAATACACTCTTCTAAATTCTTAATTAGTTCTTCCATTTTACCTTTCTGTGGGATTTCCAACATATTTGTTTGTTAAAGTAATATAAATTAAATATAGGTAAAAGTAAAGGAGAATTAAAGATGAATAAAATGTTTTGTTTTCAATGCGAGCAGACAGCTAAAGGTGAAGGTTGTACAATACAAGGTGTTTGCGGAAAAACTTTTGATACTGCAAATCTTCAAGATGAATTAACAAATAAAACTATCGAATTTGCAAATTGTGTTGATTATTCAAAAGATAATACAGAATTAATTGTAAACGCATTGTTTACAACTATTACTAACGTAAATTTTGATAATAAGTCTATAAAGAATTTGATAAATGAATTATCAGAAAAAAATACTTGTAAAAATCACTTTGATATTAAAGAAGTATGGGAATGTAATGAAGATATCAGAAGCTTAAAATCATTAATTTTATTTGGTTTAAAAGGTACTGCTGCTTATGCTCATCACGCAAGGGCTTTGAATTATACAGATGAAATAGTAGATAAATTCTTTTTTGAAGCCTTGCAAGGTATTTCAAAAGATTTATCAACAGACGAACTTTTACAACTTGTTTTAAAAACAGGTGAAATTAATTTGAAATGTATGGAGCTTTTAGATAAAGCTAACACTGAAACTTATGGAAATCCTGTACCAACAAAAGTTTCAACAGAAATTGAAGCAGGACCTTTTATTGTTATAACAGGACATGACTTACATGATTTAGCTTTGTTACTAGAACAGACAAAAGATAAAGGAATAAATATTTATACACATGGAGAAATGTTACCTTGTCATGCATACCCAGAATTAAAAAAATACCCACATTTGAAAGGTAATTTTGGAACAGCCTGGCAAAATCAACAAAAAGAATTTGAAAATATTCCAGCGCCAATTTTATTCACAACAAACTGTATTATGCCAGTAAAAGACAGTTATAAAGATAGAGTCTTTACAACCTCAGTTGTAAGATATCCAGAAATGGAACATATCGGCGAAGATAAAGATTTTTCAATCATTATAGAAAAATCCTTGAAATTAGGTGGTTACAAGGAAACACAAAAAAATACAGGAATTAATGGAGGAAATACATTAACTGTTGGATTTGGCCATAATACAGTTTTATCGGTAGCAGATAAAGTTATAGATGCAGTAAAATCTGGTGAATTGAAACATATTTTCTTAGTTGGTGGTTGTGATGGAGCAAAAACAGGTCGTAACTATTATACAGAATTTGTAAAAGAAACACCGAAAAACACACTTATTTTAACATTAGCTTGCGGAAAATATAGATTTAACGATTTAGATTTAGGCGAAATAAATGGAATCCCTAGACTTTTAGATATGGGACAATGTAACGATGCTTATTCTGCAATAAAGGTTGCTGTTGAATTATCAAAAGCATTTAATTGTTCTGTAAACGAATTACCATTATCTTTAATTTTATCTTGGTACGAGCAAAAAGCAGTTTGTGTTTTATTAACGTTGTTATATTTAGGAATTGAAAATATAAGACTAGGACCAACATTACCTGCATTCGTTTCAGCTAATGTGTTAAATATATTGGTTGATAAATTCAAGATAAAACCGATTACAACTGCAAAAGAGGATTTAAAAGCAATTTTAGGATAGGTTTATTTTTAAAAGAAGAAAAAAGGAAGGTTTAAATTTATTATGAATTTGAACTTTTCTTTTTACCTCTTTGAAGTCCTTTAATCAAAATGTGCTACTCGTTAAAGCAGATTACCTTTATAAATCAAATGTACTTTAATAGTAAGATACAAAATTAAACTAAAAATAGCAAGACTCGGGATTGAACCGAACCTCTCGGACTCTGCCGAGTGAAAACAATTAATAATTGTTTTCACGAGAGGGTTTGAACAAAATGAAAACAACCAGTGAGGTCCTATTCACAACAAAAATAGCAAGACTCGGGATCGAACCGAGGACCTAACGGAAGGACTCCGTTTTAAGTTGACTAAATGTCAAGTTAAAATGGAGAAAGACGAGCGCAGCGCGAGGCGATTACACGGGAGCAAATAACAAAAAATAGCAAGACTCGGGATCGAACCGAACCTCTCGGACTCTGCCGAGTAAAAACAATTAATAATTGTTTTTACGAGAGGGGTTGAACGAAGTGAAAACAACCAGTGAGGTCCTATTCACAACAAAAATAGCAAGACTCGGGATCGAACCGAGGACCTCCCGGGTATGAGCCGAGCGCTCTCACCAGCTGAGCTATCTTGCCATTTTAATTCACTATTAAATTCTTATTTCATTCTGCCATAAACAAATTTTAATTTCAAGTACTTTTATTGAAGACCGTTCAATCTGTTTTCTGGCTCTGTCATACTTGTAATTCTTAAACCGAAATTATCTTCAATAACAACAACTTCGCCATGCGCAATCAATTTTCCATTTGCGTAAAGTTCAACAGGTTCACCTGCAATTTTTTCCAACTCAATAATTGAACCTCTAGTCAGTTCAAGAACTTTTTTAACTGGTAATGTTGTTCGACCTAATTCAACAGTCAATTGAAGTTTAATATCTAACAAGTTATCCAAATTTTTAGACGCATTACCTGAAGCGCTTTGAGCATCATCAAAAGAAGGAAATTTTACAGGTTGCACAGTAACTGTTTCATCACCACTTGGAACATGTGCATCATCTTCCTGAGGAATTTCTTCTTCTGGCATTGGAGGTATATCCGCAAAAATATTATCCATATCAATATCAGAATTAACATTTGCGTCATCATCAGACATTATAATTTCAGGTTGCTCTTCCTTAGCATCTTTGAAATTTTCAGTAAAATCCAAGTCTGAATCAGAAGCTGAATCATCTAATGGATTGAAGTTTTCAATATCGTCATCATTTTCAAACATTAATGAATCCTTTCTTATTTTTTATCATAATAGTGTTTTAATAAATCTTGTTGATGGTCGTAAACCTCAGTAATTTTAACGCTTACATTTTCTTCTACTGTACCTGGGCGAGCAAAATATTTCTTTTCACCGTTTACTTTTACAATCAAATCATCAGTCGTTTTTGTATCAAGTTTAATAATATCGCCTTCTTTTAAATCCAAAAATTCCTCAAGTAAAATATCGGTAGTTCCTAAAATTACGCTCAAATCAACGTTTGAAGTGTTTAATTTTTGAATCATTTTTTGACGTTCTTCAGTCGTTGCGATAATACCTTTTGTTTGGAAAATATGTTGAGTAGATAAATTTGCCAAAACTGTTTCCAAAACTGGATATGGGAAACACAAGGACATTAAACCAAAGTATTTACCTGCAACCTGAATTTCAAAGGTAATCAATGCCACAATTTCACCTGTTGATGCAACTTGAACCATTTGATAATTATTATCCAAGCCTACAACATTACCTTGAACTGGAATAATGTTACTCCAAGAACTTTCCAAATTCTTAACAATACGCTCAATAACTTTTTTAGCAAGAGCTTCTTCAATATCTGTTAATTCTCTTTGTTTATATTCGCTTAAACCCAAACCACCTAGCATACGGTCTACAATACAAGATAGAATTTCAAAACTTATACCAAGTAAAATTTGCCCAGGAAGTGGATTTAACTCAAAAATACCAATAGTCATAGGTGATGGCATCGAACGTATAAATTCATCATACGTAAGTTGGTCTGTGGAAACAACTTCAATTTCAATACGCATACGCAAATAAGCAGTCAAGACAAGAGATAATTGTCTTGAAAATTCTCTATGCACATCTTGTAACGCTCTTAAATGTTCTTTTGAAAATTTATCAGGTCTTCTAAAGTTATATAATTTGTACCCTTTTTTGTATTCATCATCAGAATTTTTACTGCCAGAATTGGAAATTCCCGAATTGTAGGAATTTCCTGAATATAAATTATTAGAACTTTGTTGATAATCTGACATTTTACCTCATTACTGAATAATAAATTGACCGAAGTTTACTCTGATAACTTCTCTTTCGCCTGCAAATATTGCGTTAACATCTTCTGTAATTTGTTCTTTTACAAGTTCTTTACCAGCAGTAGTTGAGACTTCATCAGCAGTTTTACTTGAGAAATTCGAAATAACCGCATCTCTAATTGCAGGCTTATATTGAGCCATTTCTGCTTCTATTAACTTCATAGGGTCGTTGTCATCAGAAGAACCATGACCGCCAGATTTTTCTTCTTGTGGTTTACTAAAATCTGGGTCAGTTGGTATTCTTGAAAGCTCTAATGCAACATTAACCTTCAAATATTTCTTTTGACTTGGATCACTAAGATTTAAAATAAAATCTCCTAAGTCAACAATAATACCTTTTTGAACTTCTTCTTCATTTTGAGGAACATTATCCTCATCAGAATTTTCTGAAGTTGTAATTGCACTTAATTTTTTATTTAAAAGATTTTCTTGCAATAGGTAATTAACTCCAATTAACAAGACACAAATTAAAATTGTTGAAATAATGTTAATTAAAACTAATTTCAAATTGTTATCAATCGGAACTTTTACTAATTCGTCATTTTCTTTTGGTTTCATATCTTTAGTTTGATTTGGTTTAGCCATATTATTCTCCAATTATTACTTTTTCAAAATAATTATATCAACTCTGCGGTTTAATAATCTTCCACCAATTGATGTATTATCTGCAATTGGCATAAATTCTCCATAACCAACAGCAGAAAGTCTATTCGGTTGAATTTTCTTAGTAGAAAGCATATATGCAATAATATTTGTTGCTCTGGCAGTTGATAACTCCCAATTTGAAGGATATTTTTCATTGCTTATCGGAGTTGAATCCGTATGACCTTCTACCATAACATTGTTATCAACTTTTGAAATTGTATCTATAATTTCATCAACTGTTTTCAATGCATCTTTTTTAATTATAGCAGAACCTTCATCAAAAAGCACCGAATTATTTAGCCTAATAATCAGTCCTCTGCTATCTTTTAAGTATTTTATATTCTCAGATTGCGAAATATTTTCATCAAAAAGTTCTTTTAATTCTTCTAAGCCCTCAATTTGCACCATTGGCGACTCAACAGGGATTTGAATACGATGTTCGGCAATCATTTTTGCTTGATATTTCGTAACATTTTGCGATACTGCAAACAAAACCATGAACAAAGCCAAAAGCATGGTTACTAAATCTGCATAAGAAACCACCCATCTATTAATATAGTCTTTTGAATTTGAATAATAATCGTTTCGCACTAAGCACCAACCTCCATACGAGTTGATTTATTATGAAATTTCAAATAAGCGATTAATTTTTCCTCTATAACAGCAGGATTTTCCTGCATTTGAATAGAAATAATACCTTGCAAAACTATTTCTTTCAGCAAGATTTTTTCTCTCGTTTTTTGTTTTAAATTTCCTGCAATTGGTAAAAATATTAAATTTGCAAAACCTACCCCGTAAAGCGTTGCAACAAAAGCCGTTGCAATACCAACACCAACAATATCCAAATTTCTAATATCCTGCATTACTCTAATAAGCCCCATTACAGCACCAACAACACCAAAAGTAGGTGCATAACCACCAAGAGCCTCAAATACGCGCGAAGAAATTAATTCTTCTTCTTCCTCATAAGAAATTTCTGCTGATAAAATATCATACACCAAAGAAGGATTATTCACGTCAATTGCCAATTGTAACCCTCTTGCTAAAAAAGGTTCAGAGATATTTGAAAGCACTTCTTGCAAAGCAAAAAGTCCGTTTCTACGGGCGAAATATGCTATTTGAATAATTTCACTTAAAACCTTTGAAGAATTATCTGGAGTTTTTACAAAAACAGAAGTTACGCTTTTTAAAGAATTTATTAATGTATGTAAATTAAAGTTTAATAAAACCGCGCAAAAGCTACCTCCAATAACAATGCAAAACGCAACGGGCTGAATAAGTAAACTTAAAGAGCCTCCATCAGATTTTTGACTTAAAAATACTAATATAATTCCAAAAAATAAAGCAAAAATTGCCGTAAAATTCAAAATAAATCCTCCACGTACATTAACAATGACATTTTCGCATGTTTTCGATTTAATGGCTAGTTTTTTACAAAACTCTAAAAATAATAGAAAAAATTCATGTAAAATTTTTGTAACAAAATTAGGCATGACGCGCAAAAAAAATATTCATAAGCATTAAAATAAATAACTATATAGTGTGTAAAGGTAGAAAATGAAAATCAATTTAAATTTATTATCCCCAGTTAAAACCCCGAATTTTACTGGATTTAACCATAAGAAGTCCGAAACAGGAGCAAGCGAATTTGAATTTAATTTTCCACATGACAGTAATAAATATGACTGTTATTTGGAAGTTTTTAGCGTAAAGAAAGACAAAAACGCGAATTATAATGTAAACAAAATGCTTACAAATACTGATTTAGGAGTAAAGTCAGTAAAACTTAACAATAGCGGAGTTAAGATTGATATGGGTTATGCTTATGATGAATTAAGCAATAAAGAACCTTTTGCATATCGCTATAAATTAGTTGATAAACGTGATAACTCAAAATCTTTCTATCAGGTTGACGCAGGCTCTGTGATTGACTATTCGAAGAATGGTAACTTTGATAAATTTAACCTTGTAATGCAAGACGGAACACAGGTTTCAAAAGGTGGTTCTATGACGCTTGCAATTCCTGATTCTTACGCAGTAGGCTGGGTTTATGATGAAAAAGGCAAACCAGCTTTAAACAAGAATATTCAAGAGAAAGCTAAATATGCGACAAGAACTTTTTCAAATAAAATGGGCGGAACATTGGCTGGTATTGAGGCTAATGTTGATAAATTAAAAAAAGCTGGCTATACAAGAATTGTTTCTACTCCAATATTTACAGATGACAGCTTATCTTCTCACAGTTATTGGAATAAAAACTGTATGCAAATGTCAAATTCTATCGGAAACATCGACAATTATGCATCTTTACAAAAGAAATTATTTAAAAATGGTATAAACTTTGTTTCAGACGGTGCGTTTGTAAACGAAGGTTTAGAAGGTATTCATTTCAAACACATGTTAAAGTGGGGCGAAAAATCACCATTTTATAACTGGTTTAGAGCTAGTGGCCTTCAATCTGGACCATTATCAATGGGTATTTTTGCTAAGAACAAAGATTATGTTGAACATAAGATTGTAAACTCACCTTATAAATATGAACAAGGTACAGATGGACAAATTAAAACATCTAAAAACCCTGATTACAACGCTAAAAAGCCTACTTTTGTTCAAATTTATGATAGCAGATTAGTTTCCGAAGCAGACAAAAAAGATACTAAAAATCTTATCAAATCTTACGATAAACTAGACACAGGCAACACTTATGATATCAACAATCATAACGATACAGTTGTACCTTATTCGTTTGAAATTAATCCTGAAACATACAACAAAAACGTTAAAAACTTAAACGCATATAACAAAAATGCAGACAAGAAAATTATGCTAGATCAACCTTTAGCAGCAAAATTCTTGACTCAATCAGAATCTTACGTTTTAGAAGATAAGTTTGAAAATGGTTTTGAAACATGGGACGCAAACACAGATATTGCAAAATTAAACTTCGTATTTTCTCATGCTGATACAAAACGTTTAGAAAACTTACCAAGACACGAAAGAGAATATCAAACACAATTAATCAAGGCTAAAAACTTTGAAGCTCAAGATTACGTTGTAAACTCTGGTAAATACTGGACAAGAAAGACAAATGATATTTTAAATGAATACGTAGCTCAAGAATTAAAAAATGTAAGTTCTGACCCTAAAAAAGCAATGGCTCAAATTCAAGCGCTAACTCAAAAAGGCGAACTTCCTGCAAACAATGATATCAACGAAAATATTGTGAAAAATGTTATAAAAGGCGATTACGAGTCAAAAACAACAAAATTGACAGATAACTACAAAGAATTAACACTTCAATCAATTATGTCATTACCACTTGACTCTATTGAATTCGCAGATGATACTTCTGCCGTTTTAAGTTCTTCGTTCATAACAAATCGTGCAACGAAAGCAGATCAAATTGGCATGAGTCGTTATGAAATGTTTAAAGCTGGTAATCCACAAGTTACGGCGGAAAACAAAGATATTTATAAAAAAGCAGATACATTATTTACTGAAGATTTATTCAGATTTACAAATGATGTTATGCAAAAAGTAAATAAAAATTTAGGTGGTAAATTATTTGATGGCGATAAAGTGTCAAAACTTGGCAAATATGTTTTACCTCTTGTTAACCAAGATATTGCAAAATTTGCGTTAGTTAAAGCAGTAGCACCAAATTCACAAGCAAAAATGAACGAAGATGGCACAGTTTCTTATGATTACAATAAATTGAAAGAAGAAACAACACTTGCTTCAATGAATATTTTAGCTGATTCACCTGAAGATGAAGCAAATTTAGTAATTAAACGCTTAAAATCAGGTATTAAAAACATTTCATTAAAAGATAAAGACGCAATAACATCAGCAGTAACTAAACGTCTTGAAGGCTTAAACGAAAACAGTTTTGCACTTGCAGAAATGATAGTTGACAGAAATAATGCAGGTCTTGACTGGAGAATTGACGCAGCCAAGGATATTGCTGATATGGACGCTTTAAGAAATGGTAACGCAAATTTTAAAGATGAATGGTCAAGTGTAATCGACTTTTGGAGAAATTTCTCAAAAGGTGTTATCGGTGAAAACAAAAACGCATATATGGTAGCAGAAGTTACAGATGAATTTGCTTTGCACGATAATTCTGGTAAATTTTCAACTGCAAAAGATGCTGTTATGAAATTACATCAAGAAGCTGGAATGACAAGTATTGCGAACTATTCTTATTTCTTCACAGATGTTGCAAATATCTTCAATAAAGATATTACAACTGGCGTAACTCTTGATGCAAATGGCAGAGAACGCAAGATTTTTGATAAAATGGTAGGTTCTGACAATTACTTAAATTCAGCACCATTGGATTCAATCCTTTACTCATACACATTCGTAGGTAATCACGATAAACCTCGTATGTTACACTGTTTATCATTAGATATGGAACTATTCCACACGAATTTTGCTGACAATTACAACCACAAAAAAATTGCAACTGCAATTTTGAAAGATAAAATGTATAATCAAGTTACAGACGCTGATATCAACAGCATTGATTTTAACAAAGTAAGCAACAAGGCTATTGCTATGGCAGATGCAGTTAAAGGCGGATTTGGAAAGGCATTAGGTCAAGTATTTTATGGTCAGAAAAAAGACGAAGCCTTCTCTGCTATAAGTAAATCAATTGCAGATTTAGCTTCTGGTAAATACATGGACAAAGAATTTTCAGCTGACGCATTTGGAACTAAACCTTTTGATACAACTATCAAATATGTAATTAAACAAGCTGAAGCAAAACATGGTCTAAATATTTCAAAAGAAGAAAAATCAAAATTATTCAACGCAACTTTTGAAACAATCTTAAAACCGTCAATGACGAAATTCCAAGCAATGATGGGATTTTTGGTAAGTTTACCCGGAAATCCAACAATGTATGCAGGTGATGAATTAGGTATGACAGGCTACGAAGAAAAAGCTAAAAACGTTTATATTCAAAACCGTAATGCAGTTCGTTGGGATTGGCTAAACGATAAAAATAAACAATTCGTTCAAGATTTCTACAATAAAATGAACGAAACTATGGCACTTCGAGATAGACCAGAATTAAAAGCTCTTAATGATGGCGCGCCATTTACATTAGATTTACACAAAGATGTTCAAACTGGTAAACCTGTTTCTGCAATTCTTAGACAATCAGCAGACGGTGCTATGGCAGTAACTTTATTTAACGCAAATAACGTAAATCTTGATAAAGAAGCAGAATATCACCCAACGCACGTTAAATTAGATAGTATATCTTTACACACAACAAATAATGACAAAGTTGGTTTAAGAGGCGGTTTAAAAGTAGGCACAACCTTCAAAAACGCAGACAATAGAGATAAATCCCTTTATAAAGTTTGCGAGGACAAAGGTAATTACTTTATTAAACGTTTCAACAACGAAGAAGATTATAGATACGTAATGTCAACTGGCAAATACAGAGATGACAACCGAGTTGATATGTATGATAGTACATTAATTTTATATTCTGTGCCTGAAAAAACAGAAAAAACAAGAGTTATGTACAACCCACAATATAACTTTGCAACTAATCCATACAAAACTGTATCAAAAGCTGAAACAGGTTCAAAGTTAGAGTTATTGGCAAAATAAATAAACATATAAATTAAATACATAAAAAGCGTACTTTTTCAGTACGCTTTTTTGTTCTTGACAAAACATCATAATCACTATAAATTAATACTATGAATAAATTTTTAGAAAATATAAATTATATAAAAAATCAATTTAGCACAAAAACCGAACAAAAAATAGCCAGAATTTTATTTAATTATTCAATAAAAATCGCAACAGCCGAATCTTGTACTGGCGGGCTTCTTAGTTCAAGACTTACAGACATCGCAGGAAGTTCGTCATTTACAGTTGCAAACTTTGTAACTTACGCAAACGAGGCTAAAACTGAACTTTTAGGTGTAGATAAAAATATTTTTGAAAAATATGGTGCAGTAAGCGAAGAATGCGCGCTTGCAATGGCAAATGGTTTATTTAGAAAAACTGGTTG
The DNA here is from genome assembly GCA_934699705.1 of uncultured Candidatus Melainabacteria bacterium. GTDB lineage: Bacteria > Cyanobacteriota > Vampirovibrionia > Gastranaerophilales > Gastranaerophilaceae > UBA6984. The sequence goes on along the minus strand of CAKUXD010000012.1, from coordinate 29,109 downwards.
TGATATAGCAATATCAACAACAGGCGTTGCTGGACCAACGATACCAGAAACGGGTAAATCTGTTGGTCATATTTATGTTGCAATCAAAAATAAATGCGACGAGCAAGTTCGAAAATTTGAAGTCAATCCTTGCCATAGCAGAAGAATGATAAAATTCCTCTTTACTCAAGTGGCATTAGAATTTTTGATAGACTTTCTTAACAAAAATTACGTACAATCTACGCAGCAACTATCTGACTCAACAAATCAGGATATTTCTCAATAAGAATTTTAGCAAAGTCTTTTGAATCCATTTGAGTAAGAACAATTGACATTAACTCAGGTGGCAATTCTGCGTTCATATTAACCAAAGTTTCATTTTGCAACGCATTAACGCATACCATCATATCTGGTTTTTGCAATATTGCTAACATATCTGTATAAGCACCTGCTGGGAACAATTGCATTACTTCCTCATCTTGCTGATACATATTCATAACCATAACTCTTTTTGCGTCAGAATTCATTGCAATTAGAGCTTCTTTATAAGTATCATCATCTAAATCTTTAAGCATTTTCATTAACATTTGCGGTTTTTCTTCCAAAACAGGCTCGCCAGTTGCAGTTTCTATCATTGCCGCAATTACTTCTGGTGGCATTTTCGCAAGATTATCCGTCAAAAATTTTTCATCTAAATCTCTATTAACAATAAATTTGTTTAACTCTTTATCTGGCATCATTTCCATAATATCTTTTAATGGGAAACATAATAAAGCCGCATTTACAACTTCTTCAATTGGTGCCATTTCTTCCATTAATTTCAACAATTTTTCTTGAGAAAAGAAATTTAAGCCTAATCTCAAATCTTCATCTTCAAGAAAAACCAATAATTTTTCCATCTGTTGAGGTGGAACTTGTGATAAAATATTAAATTTATTTCCAGGATCATCTAACTTATAAGTTTTTATAAGTTCTTGAGGGTCTGACTCTAATTTTTTAGCAAATTCAACCGCTTGTCTATTACCCTGAGCCGCTTCTGCTTCGATAATTTCATCAACAGTTTTATCAGTATATTGCATCATACGAGCAGATGTAATATTCAACTTACGTTGCAAAGCATATATATTTGTATCAATTGCTATGTTTGCCATAATAACCCTCTAATTATAATCTTACTTATAATAACAATTTACAATATCACAAATTTCAATTTTAAGAAAAATTGTAACATTTGTAATATTTCATAATTAATATTATAATAAAATATGTAAAAAAGGAATATGCAAATGAAAAAAAATTTAATTTTATTTTTGACAATAGTTTTTGTAACAATGATGCTAAATGTTTTATCAGTTAAAGCAGAACAAGCCAAAAAGCCTAAAAAGCCTTATACTGAAAGAGAATTTTCAACCTTAACATCTGATAACCAAATCATAAAATCTTATTTGAGTTATCCAAAGACAAAACAAAAAGGGTATCCTACAATAATAATGTTGCATTCAATTGGTTACAATAGTTCTTATTGGATTCCTTTACAACAAAAATTTAACAAAAAAGGATTTGCAGTATTAAGAGTTGATTTAAGAGGTCATGGAAAAAGTGTTTACAGTAAAACCTTCCACCAGCGTTCTTGGAGAAGTTACAAAAACGACACTTTTGCAAAATACCCTGACGACATAATTGCAATAATTAAATCAATTGAAAAGGAAACAAAGAAGGCTAACTTTAATAATTACGCAATCATTGGCGGAGATATTGGCGCAAATACAGCTGTTTTAGTTGCAAAAAAACTACAAGTTAAGCCAAAAGCGTTGGTTTTATTATCTCCATCTATGACGTTTAAAAGTTTATACATTCCTGTTGCTTTAACTGAAATTGGCACAACTCCAATTCTTGCACTTGCAAGTAAAACAGATGTTTATGCAATAAAAGAACAAGAAAAACTTGTAAAATTTGCACAAGGTACTTTTGATGTTTGTAATGTTGAGTCTGGAAGTGGCGGAATGTTGCTATTAAAGCAACACCCTGAAATTCTTGATACAATTTTAAACTGGACAATTCAATATTTTAAAAACCAAAACTAAGACAAATAAACAAAAAAAGGCGCGAGTGATAAATCACTCGCGCCTTTTTAAAATCTAATTATTAAACCTTCATTTCTTTTTCAAAACCGAATAAAGAACTTATAGATTCATCATCGTGAATACGAGAAATAGCTTGACCTAACAAGTTTGCAACTGAAAGTTGTTTAATTTTTGCAGGAAGTTTTTCTGTATCAAGAGGAATTGTATTAGTTACAATAACTTCTTTAATAGGAGCTTCTTCCAATCTTTGAATAGCTGGACCTGAGAATACAGGGTGAATAGCGCAAACATAAATATCTCTTGCTCCTTCTTTTTTCAACAATTTAGCTGCTTCTGTGATTGAACCTGCTGTATCAATAATATCATCAAACATAATACAAATTTTATCTTTAACATCACCAATTACACAATTTGCGATAGCTTCATTATGTTTATCACGACGTTTGTCAATAATTGCAAGAGAGCAACTTAAATCTTTTGCAAAGTGTCTTGCTCTTTGAACTCCACCCGTATCAGGGCTGACTGCAACCATATCATCAGGGTTTAAACCTAATTTTTTAATATGATTTACTAAAATTGATGTTGCAAAAATATGATCAACCAATATATTAAAGAAGCCTTGAATTTGACCAGAGTGTAAATCTACCGCCAAAACTCTGTTACAACCAGCTGTTGTCAATAAATCCGCAACCAATTTTGCAGTAATTGCTTCTCTACCAGAAGTTTTTCTATCTTGTCTTGCATAACCGTAATATGGAATAACTGCAGTTATTGATTTTGCGCTTGCACGTTTAAATGCATCAATAATAATCAATAATTCCATCAAATTTTGATTAACAGGTTTGCAAAGAGGTTGAATAATAAATACATCATCGCCTCTTACGCTGTCTTTTACCTGTACATAAATTTCACCATCAGCAAAATCTTTAATAACCATAGGCCCAATAGATGTACCCAAAGCCTCTGCAACTTCTTGTGCTAATTTTGGGTTTGAACGGCCAGCAAAAAGTTTTATATCATGTGTTGGATTAATTTCTCTTTCCAATTGTTGATACACTTCACTATTAATCATTGAAAAATCCTTTCATAAATCTCTTATATAAATATTATATTATTAACATTTTTTTAAATCATTAGATTTTACGTTATATTAAATCTTTTTTTATAAAATCTAAAACTTTTGCCAAAGCATTAGCTCTGTGTGAAATTTTATTTTTTTCATTTTCTGATAATTCAGCCATTGTTTTATCGTAACCATTCACTAAAAATACTGGGTCATAACCAAAGCCATTAACCCCTTTTCTCTTTTCAACAATAGAACCATGGCACTCACCAGTCGTTTGAAAAATCATTTCACCTTTTTCATTCAAAAGTGTCATACAACAAACAAATTTTGCTTTTCTGTTTTCTTCACCTTCTAATTCCGCAAGGATTTTTTCAATTTTTTCATCTTGAGAACCTGCATATCTGGCAGAATAAAGTCCAGGCGCTCCATTTAACGCTTCAACACAAAGACCTGAATCATCGGCCAGGGCATAAGTTTTTGACACTCTGAAGGCTTCTTTTGCCTTAATTAATGAATTTTCTTCGAAAGTATTACCATTTTCAATCGGATTAAATCCATCTGCGGGTAAGATAAATTCTAAACCTGCTCCTTCACAAATCGCATTTACTTCTTGTAATTTATGAGGATTTGCAGTTGCAAAAACAATTTTCATTTCTAAACTCCAAAACGTCTTTGTCGATTTTTAAATTCAATAATCGCTTCAGCCAAAGCATTTTTTCCAAATTCTGGCCAAAATTGTTGAGTAACATAAAATTCTGAGTAAGCAATTTGCCATAACAAATAATTTGAAATTCTCATCTCTCCACCTGTTCTAATCAGCAAATCAGGATTTGGAGTATTTGCAGTATATAATTCAGATGAAATTAAATCTTCTGTAATTTCATCAGCTGAAACACCTTTTTTAACAATGTTTTTAACCGCATGAACAATTTCATCTCGCGAACCATAGTTAAATGCAATTTGCAAATGAACACCTGTGTTGTCCTTCGTTAATTCAGTTGATTCGCGTAAAATTTCTTGCAACTTTGGAGATAATTTTGAAGTATCTCCGATAAAACTTATAACAACATTTTTTTGATGCATTTCTAAAGTTTCATTTTTCAGGGTTTTACAAAATAAATCCATTAAAAAATCAACTTCTTCTTGTTTGCGTTTCCAATTTTCAGTTGAAAAAGCATAAACTGTTAAATATTTTACTCCAAAATCATCACACGCTTTAAGCGTTTCTTTTAGCGCATCAACACCTTTTTTATGTCCCATTGCAGACGGCAAATTTTTCAATTTTGCCCAGCGTCTGTTGCCGTCCATAATAATTGCAATGTGCTTTAGATTAGTTTCTTTTACAATTTCATTTATATTTTCTAAATTTATTAAGGTTTCCATAAAATCCTACTATTTATAAGTACATAATTATTATAATCTAAAAAAAATTTTCTCCAAATTTTTATGCTAAAATATGTGTATGTTAGAACAATTAATCTTATTTTTATTAATAAAAAGAGAATTAACTATGTATGGCATACAAAAAGCCATTTTAGACTCTTTTTCTGCCTACACAAAACCTAGTTTTGGCGCAATAAAACCTGCGCTTAAAAGACTTGAGGCAGATGGTTTTATTCGTTCACGTCGTGCAATGTCCGAAGGTGGCAAACAATCTGGATTTTATTCAATAACAAATGATGGCTTACAAGAGCTAAAAAAAATGTTGTTAGAAAATTTATCTGAAAATCCAATACAATTTTTCTCAAATGCAAGAATAAAAATAGCTTGTGCCTCTTTTTTATCACAAGATGAGTGTGAAAAACTTTTTGCAAACTTAAAACTTCGTGCTATGGAACATAAATTTTCAGCGGAAAACACTCTTAATGACGAATATACACCTCTTACGTTCTATCAAAGAGTTATTTTAGATAATACTTTATGTGAATATCAAAATTTTATTTCACTAATTGAAAACTTGGAGAAAGAAAATGCCCGCAATAATTAGTGATGTTGAACTAGACTCAATTGCTGACGAAATAGAACTTGAAGCAGGCGATGAAATTCTTTCAATTGATGGTTGCAAATTAACCGACCTGATAGATTACAATTTTTACTGCAAAACAGAATTTTTAACTCTTTCTGTAAAAAAATTAAACGGAGAACTTGAAGATATAGAAATTGAAAAAGATTTTGACGAACCTTTAGGTATAATTTTCGAATCAGCTGTTTTTGACAAAATTAAACCTTGTTTAAATAAATGTATTTTTTGTTTTGTTGACCAACAACCAAAAGGATTAAGAGATACTTTATACATCAAGGACGATGATTACAGGCTTTCTTATTTACAAGGAACGTATGTAACGCTTACAAACTTAAAAGAAGAAGACAAAAACCGCATAGCAAGAATGCATCTAGGGCCTTTATATGTTTCTGTACATACAACTAACCCTGAACTTCGCGTTAAAATGCTTAGAAATCCTAATGCAGGAAAAATTATGGACAACTTAAAATGGTTAAAGAAACAAGAAATTCCATTTCATTGTCAAATCGTACTTTGCCCAGACTTTAATGATGGCGCAGAATTAGACCGAACATTAAAAGATTTAAAATCCTTAAAGAATGCTGTTTTATCAACGGCAATTGTGCCAGTTGGATTAACTCAATTTAGAAATGATAATATGCTTAAACAAGTTGATGAAACGATTGCAAAAGAAACTTTAAAAATTGCTTCAAAATACAAAGGAGTTTGTTGTTCTGATGAATTCTTTTTACTTGCTGGAGAAGAAATTCCGCCAACAGAATATTATGGAAACTTCTCTCAATTAAGCGATGGCGTTGGGACTTTAAGACTTTTACTTGATGAATTTGAAAAACTAAAACTTCCAAAATCAATCAAAAAAGAAACAAAAATAACATTTGCGACTTCATACGCAGCAGAATATGCAATTAAAAAAGTTTGCGAAAAACTTAATCAAAACGTGAAAAACTTAACTTGCGAATGTGTTCCAGTAAAATCAACTTATTGGGGTAATAACATCACAGTTGCAGGGTTAATAACAAGCGACGATTTAATTAATTCAATAAAAGACAAAAAAGCTGATATTACAATTATTCCATCAATAATGCTCAAAGCCTTCTCAGAAGTGTTCCTAGACGGAAAAACACTTGATTATGTAAGAAAGAAAACACATCAAAATTTCTTTATCGTACAAAATTCAAATTCTGTAAAAGAAATTATTGATATGATAAAAACGCTTTAATACTCAATTCCTTCTCTTGCGATAACACCTGTATCCCAATAATGCTTTATTGGTTCGATTTTTGACACTAGATGAGCAATATCGATAATCTCTTTTTTAGCATTTCTTCCTGTAAGCACTATTTCCATTTCTTCAGGCTTATTTTTCAATGTTTCCACTACTTCCTTCAAATCCAACAAACCTAAATCAAGACAAATATTTACTTCGTCCATAATTATAAGGTTGTATTGATTATTTTTAATAGCTTCTTTAACAATTTTCCAACCATTTTGAATAATTTGTTTATCCTGCGTGTTAGCATTGTCTGAATATACAATTCTATCTAAACCTGCTTGAACTATGGTTAAATTATCATTAATTTCTTTTGATAATTTTTTAAAAGAAATCAATTCACCGTAATTATCCCCACCTTTAGTAAACATAACTAAAAGTACCTTCCAGTTACGTCCTAAAGCTCTCATGCAAAGCCCCAAGGAAGCAGTCGTTTTACCTTTTCCATTCCCAGTATAAACTTGAATATAACCATGTTTTGCCCATTTTGGGTTAAACAAATTTGAATTTTCTTGTACCATAACTAAATTTATTATATATTAAAAATATGCAGAAAAAAACCGACTTACGAGCAAAAGCAAAATCTATCAGAAAAGAGCTTGATATAAAAAATATCAGCCATGTTTTATGCGAAAAAGTCAAAAATAGTGAAGAATTTCATAACGCAAAGCACGTAATGATATTTTACCCCCTAAAAGACGAAATAAATTTACTTGAACTTTTAAACGAGGATAAAAAATTTTATCTGCCCAAAATGAACGGTTTAACATTAAATGTTTGCCCATATAAAAAAGGTGATAAACTGGAAATTAAAGCATTTGGCATAAAAGAGCCAAGAACATCACCAGTTTCTGCAAAAATTTTAGATTTAATAATAGTACCAGCCTTGATGGTTGATAAAAATAATTATCGTTTGGGCTATGGTAAAGGATTTTATGACAGGCTAATTACACACACTAAGGCAAAAACAATTGTCTGTATTCCAAAGGAATTGTTAATAGAAGAACTTCCAATAGAACCACACGATAAAAAAGTTGATATTGTCATTGTGGAGTAAGTTTATACTCTTGAAGGGCAACTAATAATGCCCTGTCAACATTATTCAGTTACCTCTAATTCTTGTTTTAGCATTCTGTTATCGTAGTCGATACGACCGATTAATTTATTAATACGTTTTACCACATCAGTAAACTGTTCAATTGATAAACTTTGTGCGCCATCAGATGATGCGTTATCTGGGTCGTGATGAACTTCCATCATAATACCATGTGCGCCAGCAATCAACGCAGCTTTTGACATTGGTTCGATTAAATATCTTCTGCCTGTTGCATGACTTGGGTCAACAATAATTGGCAAGTGTGATAATTTTTTAATTACAGGAACTGCAGAAATATCAAGAACATTTCTCGTAAAGGATTGGTCAAAACTCTTGATTCCACGTTCACATAAAATAACATTTTCGTTACCGTTACACATAATATATTCCGCTGCTAACAAAAATTCTCTGATTGTAGAAGCGCCACCACGTTTTAATAATACAGGCTTTTTAGATTTGCCAACTGCCTTCAATAGTGAGAAATTTTGCATATTTCTAGCACCAATTTGAATTACATCAACATAAGCTTCAAACATAGGCATATCAGCTGAATCCATTAATTCAGAAACAACCAACAATCCTGTTTTTTCTTTTGCTCTTGCAAGGTAAATTAGCGCTTTTTCTTCTAATCCCTGAAAATCATAAGGGGAAGTTCTAGGTTTAAAAGCACCGCCTCTTAAAAATTGGCAACCCATTTCTTTTACAGCATAAGCTACATCTAACAATCCTTGATATTCAGGTTCAACAGAACAAGGACCAGCAATAATAACAGGTCTTTCTAATCCGCCAACCATAACTCCATTATCAAATTTTACAACTGTATCTTTGTTTTTTGCTTCTCTTGATGCTAATTTATAAGGCTCTGTAATAACTTTTACTTCTCTTACACCTTCTAATGAACCCAAAGCATGTGGGTCAAATATTCTCTTATCACCAATTGCAGCGATAACTGTCATTAAATCACCTCTGTTTAAAACCACTCTAAATTCGTGTTTTTCTAGTGTTTTAACAACGCGTTGAATATTATCTTCTGACGTTCCAGGTTCCATAATTATAATCATTTTTCATACCCCTATAATCTAATAATCTAGGTAAATAATATCATAAAAAATAAAATAAAAAAAGAACTTTGCACAAATGCGATTTTGTTGCCTGCGTGATCTCGCAGGTGGGTGAACGCCTTGACTAATCCGTTTCCGACTGGCGTATAACACAAGGTTATCGGTCGGTATACTTCAATGCCAGTAGAGTCAATTCTCCCGTTAATTAAAAATGTAGGAACAAAATAAACATCTATGCAAAGTAATACTATTATGGCACATGTTTTTAAACTTTTCAAGTGTACAGGTTAATAAATTGTGATATAATAATTTCATCATGAAACTAAAAGATATTTATTCTCAAAGTGATAAAACAGTTATATCTTATGAAATATTTCCACCTAAAAACGACGACACAGGCGAAAAAACTGAAAGTTTATACCAAGAAATCAACGAATTGAATAAATTTTCACCCGCTCTAATTTCTGTAACCTACGGCGCGGGCGGTTCTAACAAAGAGCATTCACTTGAAATTGTTAAACAGCTTTCTGCAAAAAAATTTAACACAATGCCTCATTTTACATGCGTTTGTTCTAATAAAGAGCAAATTAATCAATATTTAGACGAATTAAACAAGCTTAGTATTGAAAATATTCTTGCTTTAAAAGGCGATGAACCCCAAGATTGCTTGGTTTGCCATCGAGATTTTAGATACGCAAACGAACTTGTAACTTACCTAAAATCTGAAACAAATTTTTCAATAGCAGTTGCAGGCTATCCCGAAGGTCATATTGATGCACCAGATTTAAAAACGGATATCCAAAACTTAAAACTTAAAATAAATGCTGGCTCTGACGCAATTTTTACTCAAATGTTTTTTAATAATGAAAAATTTTTTAAATATTTAGAACTTTTAGAAAAAGAAAATATAAAAACGCCTGTTATCGCAGGAATTTTGCCAATATTAAGCTACCAACAATTAGATAAAATGTTATCCCTAGCAAAAGTTACATTACCTAAAAAATTAATCGATAATCTTGAAAAATTCAAAGACAACAAAGACGATATTAAAAAATTAGGCATTGATTTTGCAACAGAACAATGCGCTCAACTTATTGAAAATGGTATAAAAGGTTTGCATTTCTTCACTTTAAATAAAGCCTATTCTGTTACAAACATTTTAAAAAATCTTACTTTTGAAGTTTGTAACGAAGAACAGAATTAGAGCCTTGAGAAGAAATGTATAACATATTTCCGCTTAAATACAAGCCATAAGGTTTATCAATGTTCGCAACCAAAACCTTTATAGTACCTTGTTTTGATACTTTTAAAATATTGTTATTTCCGTAATTTGCAACATAAATATTTCCTGCAACGTCGATTGCCAAGCCTATCGGACCATTTATTCTTTTATCTTTTACAAAAATAACTCTCTTTCCGTCAGGATAAATTTTTGTAATTGCGTTATCTGAATAACAAGCGACATAAAGATTACCGAAATCATCAGTAACCATGCCTGTTGGACCTTGAATACCTTCAAATAAAAATGAATTTTGAGGGAATTTACTGGTATCAATAGATTGTAAAGGGACTTTTATATCTTTTCCCCCAACATTTGTCGATTTTGCTTTTCTTGCAAGAGTTTGCGCTAAATCGTATTGTTGAGAGCTTCTTGGAATTATTGATATATATTTTAAAGTTTTTTCATATTGTCCTAAAATGAATGCGACATTAGCGGCTTTATAAACTGCTTCATAATCGTCGGGCTGTCTTACAACAATTTGTTCAAATACGGTAAGTGCTGAATTATACTGTTTCAAATACTCTAAGATACTGCCTAAATCATAATAAGCATCAATATAATCAGGACTGATATTAATCGCACTTCTGAAATATTCAGCAGCTTTCTCATATTGTCCAATTTTGTAGCAATCAACGCCTTTATTATATTCAAGACGAGCTTCATTAGCCACAAACGCACTAGCGCATGCAGGTATTAAACATATTATCGCTAAAACAAGACTTATTTTCTTTATCATAATTATATATTATTTAAACTTTCTATTAATTTAGCGTGCTTAGATGCAAATTCTTTGCCTCTTGCTTCAATTGCCATTTTTAATATTTCTGGTAAATCAATTTTATTCAAGGTTTCAAAATTGTTTGGTAATCTTAAAGACCAATTTGCATCACCAGAAGTTCCTGGAACATTGTAAACATCTTTTACATTAAAGTAATCAGTAAAGAAGATTTGAATATTTTCAGCTTTTGACGCAAAAATTTCAATCAATTTTGTTTTTGATAAAATTTCAGCATCTTGAGTCATTTTAACAATAATATCATCTTTATTTTCTACATAATCATATAAATCTTCAACCAAAGCTTTTACGTGTAAATATCCTTCGTGTGTATTTACTAGTTCATCTGCCCACATTGCAATTGGTCTGTTGTCGTGAGTTCCAACCATTGCCCAACATTTTTCTGTAATATTTTTACATCTATATGGGTGGTCTTCTTTTTCAGGCACAACAAATTGAGTTAATCTCATGCCCAATAAACCATATTCTTTTAAAACTGCGGCTACTGGGTTAGTTAATGTACCTAAATCTTCACAAATAATTGAATTTTTACTTAAACCTTCTTCTTTTGCTGCAGCAATTACAATTTTTTCAATTAATCTGCCGTATTTTTTAATTTGTTTTTTATTTAAAGATTTTACGCGTAATTCATTATCTGCTGTAACTTCTAAATTTAAGTCTTTTTCATCAACAATTGCGTATTTTGATAAAAATTCATGTTCAGGAGAAGAATATAATCTTCCTGCACCTTCTTCAATTTTAGGTTTTTTACCAGCTCTGTAAACCCAAGGGTCGATTAAGCCAACAATATGGTCAATTCTAACTCCACCTTTATTTTCGCGGAACATTTTTTTGAATAATTCCTTCATTAATTTTCCACCTTCACCCAGCGTATCATCAGGATTAAACAAACTTTCTGGATCCATTACCGGAAATCCCCACGCTTGACCGTCTTTTGAGAAGTAATCAGGAGGACAACCTAAGCACCAACCGTCTAAGAAATATTGTTGATATGCCCAAATATCTCTATCTGAAAATGCAACTTGTCTATCTGCAATCATTTTAATTTTCTTTTTATCGGCATAAGCCTTTGTTTCTTCTGATTGACAGTTCAATACAAATTGGCAGAATTTATAAAGATTAATTTCTCTTTCATATTTCTTTTCAACTTCTTCAATACGTTTTGCATATTCCATTCTTTGTTCAATAGATTTTGGATTGAATAAGTTTTTATCTGTTTCTGATTTCCATAATGGCCAGTAATCGTTTCCATTATCAACTGATAACGCTTGGTATAAAGCATCTTTATCTAACCAGTAAGCATTCTCATGTTTGTAAATTTCAAATTGCTTTTGACGTCTTTTTAAATTTTCTGATTTTATAAAATTACCATACGCTTCATTTAAAGCATCATCGTGGCGACGATACGCGTAAGAAAAAGCCGTTTTATTAATTCCTTTATTTGGATTTTCATTTACAATAGCTTCAAAAGTTTCATTTGATAAAATAAAATCCCATTTTTCAGTTGTTAATTGCTTTAAATCAATAAACAAAGGGTTTCCAGAGAAAATTGTACTTGTATAAGGTGAACTATCACAAGATTTTAATTTTCCATTTGGACCTAGTTGAATTGACGTAAATACACCCGCAATAGAGTCGATTAATTTCTTTGCTCCATTTGAGTTATAATTTCCATACGCAGTATCTTCATTTTCTAAATCTGGGAAACTACTTCCATGAACAATCAATGAAAGTTGTTTTTTGTCCAATACTTTTAATGCTTCTTTTATAATTTTTTCAGGTTTTTTCTCTAGTAATCCCATAATTATACTCCTTTTGTGTTTATGATATTTAATATATCACGCAAAAGAAATATATACAATTATTGTAACTATTTTTTAAAATAGATTTAATTGAGGAACGTCAATATCGTTATTTTGAGTTTTTTTAGATGTAAGATTTTTTGAATGATTTTTTTGCAATTTGTGCATTAATTCATTAGAACGTTCAAGAACAACTTGTGGCAGACCTGCCATTTTTGCTACTTGAATACCATAACTTTTACTTGCACCACCCTGAACAATCTTTCTTAAAAATATTATTTCTCCATCATTTTCAGAAATTGTAATTCTATAATTTTTAATTTGCGGATATGATTGCGTCATAACGTTTAATTCGTGGTAATGAGTTGCAAAAATACATCTTGCTTTAACTTTTGTTGCAATATATTCAGCCACAGCCCAAGCAATAGCAACTCCATCATAAGTGCTTGTACCTCTGCCAATTTCATCAAGTAAAATCAAACTTTTTTCTGTTGCTGAATTTAAAATATAAGCCGTTTCAACCATTTCTACCATAAACGTTGATTGTCCTAAAGTTAAATCATCACTTGCTCCAACACGAGTAAAAATTTTATCGACAACACCAATTTTAGCGCTATCCGCAGGAACATAAGAACCAATTTGAGCCATTAATGCAATTAAAGCATTCTGACGCATAAAAGTTGATTTACCTGCCATATTCGGACCTGTTAAAATCATAAATTGAGTTTTACCATTTACAGAATTTGCCTCTAAATCTAAATCATTAGCAACATATTCACCTAAAGGTAAAATTAGTTCTAACACTGGGTGGCGACCGTTCTTAACAATAAAATCACCACTTTCATCTAATTCTGGTTTTGTATAATTATTTTCTAATGCAGTTGTCGCAAAAGAGTTCAAAACATCTAATTTTGCAACACATTCGGCAAAAATTCTCACTTTTGATACAAATTCTTTTGAATAATCTTTAAAATCTGTAAATAACTTATATTCTAATTCTCTGGCTTTAAACTGAGCATTCAAAACCTCATCTTCATGATGCTTTAAATCATCAGTTATAAAACGCTCTGCGTTTGATAAAGTTTGTTTTCTTATGTATGTATCTGGAACCATATTCAAATTGGTGTTTGTAACTTCAATAAAATAGCCAAAAACTTTGTTATAACCGATTTTTAAAGTTTTAATTCCAGTTTTTTCTTTTTCAGCTTCTTCATATTGTTTTAGCCAATTTTCACCACCGGTTAAAAGGTCATTAAGATAGTCTAATTCTGCATTTACGCCTTCTTTTATTATACCGCCTTCTTTTAATAACATCGAAGGATTTTCTTGAATAGTTCTTTCAATAATATCGGCAAAGTCAGTTAAATCAGTTGAAAACGCCTTTACATCATCAAACAATGTTGTATTAATTGTTGATACTAAATCCAAAATTTCTGGCACACGTTGTAACGATAACTTTAAGCCAATAAAATCTCGCGGACTAACAGAACCATTGCTTAATCGTGTTGCAAGTCTTTGAATATCATAAATCTGCTCTAAAACATCAGAAATGCCAAGTCTTGTTTCTTCTAAATCAATCAATTCTGACACAAAATTCAAGCGTTTATTAATTTCATCAACATCTTTCAAAGGCTGACAAACCCAAGAGCGTAACAGTCTTGCGCCCATATTTGTTTTAGTTTTGTCTAAAGCCCATAACAAAGAACCATATTTATTTTTTTCACGTAAAGTTTCAACTAATTCTAAATTTTTCCGAGTGCTAGAATCTATTAAAACATATTCTGAAAGCACATAAGGTTCAATATTTTCAAATTTTGGAAAACTATCTTTTAAGGTTTCCCAAATATAGCCTAAAACTGATGCTGCGGCTCTAAATCCAAGTTTACAATCTTCAAAACCCAAGCCGTCTAAAGTATTTAATTTTAGTGCGGCTTTTAAATTATTTTTTGCAAAATTTTCATCAAAAACACTTGCTGGAACTTTTGAACAATTGTAATTTGCAGTAATTTCATCTGGCAAATCAACTCTTTCTTCCGGAACAATTTGAAAAGGTAAAACTTCTTGTTGTGCAGAAGGCGCAATAATTTCAGAAGGTTTAATTCTGGCAAGTTCAGACAAAATCAATGCATAAGGTGCTTGAGTAACCTTAAATTCGCCAGTTGAAATATCAGTATAGGCAAACCCATATAAACCAGTTTTTTTATCGTTAAATAAGGCACAAATATAATTATTTTTATTTTTGTCTAACAAATTAGATTCTGTAATTGTACCTGCCGTAATAATTCTGGTAACGCCTCTTTTAACAATACCCTTTGCAAATTTTGGGTCTTCTAATTGTTCACAAACTGCAACTTTTATATTTTTATGAACTAACTTTTCTAAATAAGCATCGACCGCTTTTGCGGGCACACCTGCAAGTGGAATTTTACCTAAAACACTACCCGCATCACGAGCAGTTAAAGTTATTTCTAATTCTTTCGATAATCGAACTGCATCTTCAAAAAAAGTTTCATAAAAATCACCCATTCTGTAAAGTAAAATTTTATCCTGATGATTTTTTTTAATCTCCAAATACTGTTGCATTGCAGGAGTTGTATCAGAAATATTAACTTCATTTGTCTTAATATGGTTGATTTCTTGAACAGTCATGATTTATAATCCTTATGTAGAAACATGTTAATTTAAAGACAAGAGAAATTCAATATGGGTTGTATAAAAAAAATTGTACAAATATTTATATTAGCACTTGCATTAATAGGATTTTTTTCTATCGGAGGCAAGGAATTTGTAATTGAGCAATGGAATAAATATTTCGGTCAATCACAAGAGTCTATAATGGACAAAGCTAGTAAACTTGGTGATTTTTCAGAACTTTCAGAAGAATATTCGATAGATAAAACAGCGAGTGCCTTTGGATATCAAGGAGTTCTTGCAGAACACGAAGCTACTGGACAAAAAATGGTAATTCTTAAATCTGGACAAAAATCCTTATTAACAGAAAATGACTTTGAAAACAATCAAGTAGAGTCAAAAATCAATGATTTGATTAAAAAATTCAAATACCAATCATTGCAAGTTGATGAGTTCACTATAACAAAAACAGGGACAATGAAAGCTTATGGTGAAGAAGTCCCATACGTTCGATTTACTGCAAAAGTTAATAAACTACCTTTAGGTACTATCGGTGGAGTAATATCTGCTGTGGATATAACTCCAAATGAATCTCGAACCTTGATTTCATTTAATGAGAACAAAAAATATTCACAATTAATTACTGACGAATTTTTCAAAAAAATTAAATAAAATTTCTTTGTTTACAAAATAGCAACATTTTATTATAAAACTATATTTTTTTTTTATAATAATTTTGTACACAATCATAAAAAGGAAATTTTAAATTATGGATATTTTTTCAATATTTACTCTATGCGGTGGTTTAGCGTTCTTCCTATACGGTATGAATGTTATGTCAAGCGGTTTAGAAAAAGTTGCTGGTGGGAAATTAGAGCGCATGTTAAAAATGCTGACTTCAAACCCAATGAAATCGTTGGCATTAGGTGCTGGTATTACGATTGCAATTCAATCATCATCAGCATTAACAGTCATGCTTGTAGGTCTTGTAAACTCAGGGATTATGGAATTAGGTCAAACAATTGGCGTAATTATGGGTTCAAACGTAGGTACAACACTAACGGCATGGATTTTATCATTATCAGGAATCGAAAGCTCTAACTTCTTTTTAAGACTTTTAAAACCTGAATCTTTCTCACCAATTGTAGCATTAATCGGTATTTTGCTAATAATGGGTGCTAAAAAAGATAAAAATAAAAGTCTTGGCGGAATCATGGTTGGCTTTGCGATTTTAATGTATGGCATGCAGTTGATGTCTGATTCTATGAAACCGTTAGCAGACATGCCAGAATTTACACATATTTTAACTGCCTTTACAAACCCTATATTGGGTGTAATTTTTGGGGCTGTATTTACAGGAATTATCCAAAGTTCCGCTGCTTCTGTCGGTGTTCTGCAAGCCTTATCAATGACTGGTGGAATTACTTATGGCATGGCAATTCCGATTATCATGGGTCAAAATATTGGAACATGTGTTACTGCATTAATTTCTAGTATCGGTGTAGGCACAAATGCAAAAAGGGTTTCAGCGGTTCACGTATCTTTTAACTTAATCGGTACATTGGTATTTTTATTAATTTTCTATGTAGGAAATTTAATCTTCAATTTCAAATTTGTAACTGATTCAATAAACCCTGTGGGTATTGCTTTCTGCCACACAGTATTTAATATTGCAACAACAATAATGTTGTTACCATTCACAAAACAACTTGAAAAAATTGCGATATGGGCAGTTAAACAAAAAACTGATAAGGACAATGAAACCGTATTCCTTGACGAAAGATTATTGCTAACTCCAACCTTTGCAATAGCAGAATGCAAAAGCATGACTGACCAAATGGCAATTATGGCTAAAAAGAATTTCTTCCGTTCAGTAAAAATGGTTACTAAATTTAGTGAGCGAAGAATGGAAAAAATCTTGAGAAAAGAGCCTAAAATAGATATGTATGAAGATAAATTGGGTTCTTTCTTGGTTAAACTTTCAAACAAGGATTTGACAGAAAAAGATAGTCATGAAATCTCAAAACTACTCCATTGTATAAGCGACTTTGAAAGAATTGGCGACCATGCGGTTAACATTTTAAAAGTTGCAAAAGAAATGAATGAAAAACAAATCAGTTTTTCAGAAGATGCAAAAAAAGAACTTCAAATGGTTACAAACGCTCTTTCTGAAATTATGGATATCACAACAGAGGCTTTTTGTGAAAATGATATAGAAAAAGCTAAAAAAGTTGAACCTTTAGAACAGGTAATAGATATTTTAATCGCAAATTCTAAAAACAGACACATCGAAAGACTTCAAAATGGCACTTGTACCATTGAATTAGGATTTATCTTAACAGAAGTTCTAAACAATATTGAACGTGTTTCTGATCACTGTTCAAATGTTGCAGTTTGCCTAATTCAGATTGAACAATCAACTTTTGAAAAACATCATTACTTAAACGAACTTAAAGCATCAGGTGAAGAAGAATTCAAAAAGAACTTCGACTTCTACAAAGAAAAATATATTGATAATACCTTAAAAACTGCTTAATTATTTAAGATGTTTTGTAATGATATTCATTAAATCAAACTTGGAATGAAGTCCCTGAAAACGTTCGACCTCATTACCATCTTTAAACAGAATAAACGACGGCAGGGAAGAAATGCTAAACTTTTGTGCAAGTTCCCTGTTTTCGTCTGTGTTAACGCGACCAATCCAGACCTTGTCCATTTCTTCTAAAATAGGCTCTTGACGAGTACAAAAACCGCACCAGTCAGCGAAAAATTCAACCAACTTTAACCCACCTTTTGTTTCTTCATTAAAATTGACTTTATCTAATTCTGTAATCATAACCTTCTCCTTTTGTAAGTATTATAAAAAGGAAGTTAAAAAGTTAAATTAGACAATTCGGTATAAATTTTTACCAATTAGACCAAACATAGTCTGTTATTGGTTGCGATTTAAAATATTTAAAAACTGCGGATAAAATATAACATTCAGAAAAATAATCTTCAGAAAAATTTCCATGACAAATATTATATAAAATATTTAGAGGAATAAAACAAACTTCTTCAACACTCATTAAAAATATTGCTGGAGCAAATAAAATCCAACAAATATTTTCTGGATTTACCACAAAATCCAACGTAATTGTTATTGGTGTAAGCACTACTTTACCTGACGTTATAACCGTACCTTTTATATAATCATCAATATTTGATACAAGATAACTTCTTTTAACTTCTTCTTGTTCGGTTTGAACATTTTCATTTATTTCCTCTTTTACTGCGCCATTGGAGTAATCAATATTAGCAAAAACCTTTAATGAAAATAAATTTAAAAACAATAAAGATAACAACATTATACTTACTAACTTTTTCAAAACGCTCTCCTTTTAGACTTTTTGTTCATTATAGCATTTATTTTTAAGCAAAGCCATATTTAGTTAAAATTTCGTTATAATCGTGATTTTTAAACACTTCTAGTTTATAATAGACGTAATACTAAATAGGAGATGTTATGCGCGAAGAATTGTTATTTACAATAGAAAAAAATAGCCGAATAGACCTGAAAGAGCTTTCGATAATTCTTGGAATTTCAGAAGAAGACGTTATTAATGAGCTTCAAACGCTTGAAAATGAAGGAATTATCTGCGGTTATCATACTCTTATTGACTGGGATAAAACTTCAGTTGAAAAAATTAACGCTCTTATTGAAGTTAGAGTTACACCACAACGTGGACAAGGATTTGACCATATTGCCGAAAGAATTTATAACTATCCAGAAGTAAAATCTGTATATCTAATTTCAGGTGCGTACGATTTATTAGTAACTTTGGAAGAAAAATCATTAAAAGAGATTTCTGCCTTTGTGTCTGATAAATTATCAACTCTGGACAGCGTTTTAAGCACCGCAACACATTTTATCCTAAAAAAATACAAGGATCATGGAACAATTCTTGAAAAGAAACAACACGAAGATGAAAGAGAAATGATGATATAATGAGCATTCCTATTTCAAAAACAATCGCAGAAATTAAACCCTCTGGCATAAGAAAATTTTTTGATATCGTTTCAGAAATGAAAGATGCAATTTCTCTTGGCGTCGGCGAACCTGATTTTGATACACCATGGCACATTAGAGATGAAGGCATTTATGCATTTGAGAAAGGAAAAACTTTTTATACTTCAAATTCAGGATTAAAAGAATTAAGAACAGAAATTTCAAATTATATTAAAAGAAAACAAAAAATCAAATACAATTCAGATGATGAAATTTTAGTTACAGTTGGAGGCTCAGAGGCAATAGATATCGGTTTAAGAGCTATGATTAACTCTGGCGACGAAGTTATAATTCCGCAACCGTCTTATGTTTCTTACTTGCCTTGCGCACTACTTGCAGGTGCAAAACCAGTTGTCATAAATTTAAAAGCAGAAAATGATTTTCGTCTTACTGCAGAGGAACTTGAAAACGCAATAACAGAAAAAACAAAAGTTCTGATACTTCCATATCCAAATAATCCAACTGGGGCTATTATGGAAAAAGAAGATTTAGAAAAAATTACAGAAGTCATTAAAAAACACGATATTTTTGTAATGTCTGATGAAATTTATGCAGAACTAACTTATGGAAAAGAACACGTTTCAATTGCCAGTTTAGATGGAATGAAAGAACGCACATTGCTGATTAACGGATTTTCAAAGGCTTACGCAATGACAGGCTGGAGATTAGGTTATGCTTGTGGTCCAAAAGAACTCCTAAAACAAATGACAAAAATTCATCAATACGCTATCATGTGTGCGCCTACAATTAGCCAATATGCTGCAATTGAAGCACTTAGAAACGGCGATGAAGATGTAAAAGAAATGAAAATGTCATACAACCAACGTCGCAGATTTTTAATGAACGCATTTAAAGAAATGGGGTTAGAATGTTTTGAACCTTATGGTGCATTTTACGTATTTCCATGCATAAAAGAATTTGGTATGACAAGTGAAGATTTTGCAACGAAATTTTTAAAAGAAGAACACGTTGCAGTAGTACCAGGTACGGCATTTGGCAATAGTGGAGAAGGATTTTTAAGAATTTCTTACGCATATTCACTAGATACGCTAAAACTAGCTATGGAAAAACTTTCCAGATTTATAACAAAATTAAGAAATCAAAAATAATAGGGGAAAATAATTATGAACATAAACAAAAATTACGAGAATTTAGAAGACAGCTACTTATTTTCAACAATAGCTAAAAAAGTTTCTGATTTTGTACAAACAAACCCTGATAAAGAAATTATCAGACTAGGTATTGGCGATGTTACATTGCCACTTTGTCCAGCCGTAATTAACGCGATGCATGGCGCAGTTGATGAGATGAGTAAAAAAGAAACCTTCAAAGGTTACGGTCCAGAGCAGGGATATGACTTTTTAAAAGAAGCTATCCAAAAATATTACTCAAAAAAAAATGTTGATTTAAACTTAAACGAAATCTTCATTTCTGACGGTGCAAAAAGCGATTTAGGAAATATTTTGGACTTATTTGACAAAAATAATACAGTTTTAGTGCCAGACCCAGTTTATCCTGTTTATGTTGATACCAATATTATGGCTGGAAGAAAAATTATTTTCCTAGATGCAAACGAAGATAATAACTTTTTACCAATGCCAGATTTTTCAGTAAAAGCAGATATAATTTATATGTGTTCACCAAATAACCCGACTGGCGCGGTTTACGACAAAACTCAATTAGCGGAATGGGTTAGATATGCAAACGAAAACAAAGCTATAATTTTATTTGATTCAGCTTATGAAAGTTTTGTTACGGAAGAAAATTTACCAAGAAGTATTTTTGAAGTAGAAGGTGCAAAAACTTGTGCAATAGAATTTTGTTCATTCTCAAAAACAGCGGGATTTACAGGCACAAGATGCGGATATACAGTTGTACCTGAAGGATTAATTTTTAGTGAAAAAAGTTTAAATAAAATGTGGTTAAGACGTCAAACAACAAAGTTTAACGGAGTACCTTATATTGTTCAAAGAGGTGCAGAAGCAATATTTTCAGAAGAAGGCCATAAACAAATTATGGAAAATATTAATTTCTATAAACAAAACGCAAAGATAATTTCTGATACCCTTGATGAATTAAACATAAAATATGTTGGAGGGAAGAATTCACCATATATTTGGTTGAAATGCCCAAATGGAATGAAATCATGGGATTTCTTTGACATGCTTTTAACAAAAATTGCAGTAGTTGGGACTCCAGGAGCAGGATTTGGAAAAAACGGCGAAGGTTATTTCAGATTAACTTCTTTTAATACCCCTGAAAAAACACAAGAAGCGATGAACAGATTAAAAGAATTATTGATGTAAATGTAAAAAC
Source organism: uncultured Candidatus Melainabacteria bacterium (assembly GCA_934699705.1). Lineage (GTDB taxonomy): Bacteria > Cyanobacteriota > Vampirovibrionia > Gastranaerophilales > Gastranaerophilaceae > UBA6984. The sequence goes on along the minus strand of CAKUXD010000012.1, from coordinate 7,655 downwards.
ACTTGCAGTTTGACTTCTTTTAACAGTTGGCTTGAGTATAGCGAGGGAGGAATCCGAACCTATCAAAATACATTATAAAAAACAAAAATTTTTAATTTCAAAAAATAAATAATGTACATTGTAAGAGTAACATATTTTTTAAAATTTATAAATTAAAATCTATTAATATTTTTTAATTTGTCTACATTTGACAGATATAAACATTTAGACTTATATTAAATATAGACATTTTAAATGTAAACAATCAAAACATAAGGGGTTTACATGCTCGATAATAAACATATAATAGCATATTTAGATATTCTAGGGTTTAAATCTATTATAAAAAAATCTACAAATCATGATTATATAAAAAATCTTAAAGATATTTTTAATATGGCAAAAATTGCTTTGAAAAATTATAATAGTAATTTTAGTGATGATTTAAAAAATAATATAGAAATTAACGTATTTGGGGATAGTATTATAATTTCATTGAAGTATAACAACGACGATTATGTTTTATTAAGCCTATTTATTAGTTTATTATCGTTAATACAACTTTATTTTATAGAAAGTAATTATTTTCTGCGAGGTGGCATTACTATTGGTGAACTAATAAAGGAATCTCTTATTAAAAACGAACCTTCTGTATTATTAGGTAAAGGTTATATTGAGGCTGTCGAATTAGAAGAGAATGCGATATACCCTAGAATAATTTGCTCAAAAAGTATAATTGAAGAGTATAGTAAATTATACTTTAAAGAAAATACTATTAATTTTTACGAAGAAACTTTACAAAATCAACCTATAATTTTTGATGAGGAAGAAAATAAATATTACATCAACTTTTATCATAATAAATTTATTAATAAATTTAAATCAACCTATGACAAAATAAAAAAGAATATTAAAAATAATTATATTGCGAATTTTGAAGATTCTCATATTCGTGAAAAATATTCTTGGTTAATAAATTATCACAATAGTTTTTTTACAAATAAAGAAGATAAAATTAACAAAGTAGTGTTAATTTGTAAAAATTAACAAAAATATTAAATTATATCTAATAATTATATTTTATTACTCTTTGCTCTATTACATCTCCAACATAATGTTTGTAGATTTTCTTCTGATGTAATTCCACCTTTTGATACAGGAATAATATGGTCAATTTCTAATAAAAGGTTTGGTTCTTGTTTTGTTGATAATCCACAACATTGGCAAGTATAGTTATCTCTTGCTTTTATCTTTTCTCTTAATGCACGTGTCATTAATGCCCTTTGTCCTGCAACACTCTTTTTATATTTTACTTTTTGAGATATGAAATCAACTAAATTTTCTAAATTTGTCATATCAAGAACAATATCACAAGATAATGAACTATTACCGCCAGCAGAAATATATCTAAAACTATATTTTGGAAAATATAATCCTTTAAATTTTACATCATCAAACCCTAAAGCCCTCAAAAGAGATTTTTTACGCAAAACCCTTAACATGTAAGGAACTTTTTTATCCAAACTGTTAATTATATCATCTCTTTCCTTTAGCAACAATTGTTTTCCTTGTTCTGCTGCGGCATAATCATTTAGAATCTTTTCATAAATATCAAGTGTTTCTTTATTAGAATTTATATTGAAATACTTACATAAGTATTTAATTGGTTGCATTCTTGCATTTCTACATACTGACAAGCTACAATCATAAATGTTTTTTTTATTTTTTAGTTCTAAATGTTTTGGCCTTGCAAAATTATAAATACTTGTGTCGATATAACTAGCATTACCCTGTTCGTCAGGATGAATATTCATATAAACATTAGCCAATTCTTGAACATGAATATTTAAATCATTGCATTTTTGAGCATTGTTTTTCAAAGATTCTTTTATGTTTAAAAATTTTTTACTTTTATAATAAAAATCTTCAAAAATTCTAAAGAAAATTTCATATGATGATATTAATATTAATGAATAAAAAACAAAGCCTAAAACATCAAAATTATATAATAATTTCATAAAAAATTATATTCCTTTCAAAATAATTCTATCATAGATAAGTATTTATTTTTAAAAATTTTAAGTAAATAAGGAATGTCCGTTTTTGACGCATATTTATTTTAATATATAAATATGATAAACAATATTTCAGATTTAAAAAAGTTAAATAATACAAATACTTGGATAATTCATTATGCATGTAATGGATTATATGATAACTTATCACCAGCACCTAATGTTTCCTGCATAATAATAAGTAACTTGAGTTGTAAATTTAAACGAAAATTTTATGTAAAAGACTATTTAGGTGAACATAGCCTTAAAGAATCAGAAAAACTTTTGTTGAAAAAGTTTGCTGATTTTATTAATAAAAATACAGATAAATATTTTGTTCATTGGAATATGAATAGTCAAAGTTTTGGATTCAATGCAATTAATGCACGTTGCAGAGAATTAGACATTGAAATAAAAGATATACCTAATGAAAACAAAATCGATTTATCAAAAATAGTAGAAAAATTAGCAAATAAAAAATTATCCTTGAAACAAGCTTTAATGTTTAATAATATATTGTTTGATGATTTTCTAAATGGTAAAGAAGAACTTGAAGCATATAATAAAGGTAATTACAATGCAGTATTAGAATCAGTACATGATAAAGTTATTGGTATTCAGATGCTAATTGAGGTTATAAATGAAAACTCATTTAAATCAAAGTTTAGTTCAACTTCAAAAATTAAATATACACAAACTGAACGTAAACAAATTGATAAAGAATTAAAAAGATACAGAGAAAAAATATTTAATAATAACAAAGCAGTTATTTCAAAAATGCAACAAGATTTTGAAGATTATAAAAATGAAATTATTGACTCATATGAAGAAGATTTAGCAGAAGAAAATGACGGAGGAATATTTGTATTTGACACAGGACATCCAATATTATCAATGTTTGCAAATTTATTTTTAAATAGATAATTTTATTACATTAAGGAATTTTGGAAATTATTTTATGCCAATTTTATAAGAAATTTTCCGACCTAATTTTCAAAATGGGCTTTTTGTACTCATCTATATTTTTTGCTTAGTTATAGTCTTTATAGGGATATGAGGCGAATTTTGTTAAAATAATAGGAAAATTTTTCATTTTGAAAGCCCAGCAAAAGTCCAATTTCGTCCAGTTTGAATGTTGATAATCAATTTACTTCCGACCGACAAAACCTTTTAGTGTTGGGCAAGAATGCCAATCATACTTTTTAAATACGACTTTCAAAATGGACTTTAAACTCCAATTACAATAATCAAACCACTCAATAAATTACAAAATTACAAAAACAAAAAGAGCCACGACTTACGTCTTGGCTCTAAATGGAGGAAGAGGTGGGATTCGAACCCACGGTACGCTCGTCACGTACGACGGTTTTCAAGACCGCTCCGATCAACCACTCTGGCACTCTTCCAGAAAAGTTTCTTCCTTCGGTAAGTCCATTCTATAATAAAAAACTTTTTTTTGCAAGAAGTTTTTTATTATTTTTCTAATGCAGCTTTCAGTCTAGCCATTGCTCTTGCTAATGCGGCTTCTGCACGTTTTGCATCAACTGCTGCCGTAACCTCTGCTAATCTTGCTTCCGCTCTCGCTTTTGCCTCTTTTGCTCTGGCTACGTCAATATCTCCGCCAAATTCGCCTACATCTGTCAAAATAATTGCTTCATTATCTTTAAATTGGAAAATTCCACCCATTGTAGTAAACAATTTTGTCCCTTTATCCTGAACAATTTTTGTTATACCAATATCCAATGCTGACATAATCGGTTCATGGTCTTTTAATACACCAAATTCACCATCTATACCTCTGGCATAAATTTCGTTTATGTCTTCGTCAAATAATATTTCTTTATGTGTAATTATTTTAAGATGCATGACTATCCTTTATCTATAAAGTTTTTGCCTTTTCAATAGCTTCTTCAATTGTACCAACCATATAAAATGCTTGTTCTGGTAAATCATCATGTTTACCTTCAATAATTTCCTTGAAGCCTTTTATCGTATCTTCTAATTTTACATATTTACCTTGAATACCTGAAAACTGTTCAGCAACAAAGAACGGTTGAGATAAAAATCTTTGAATTTTTCTTGCTCTGTTTACAGTTTCTTTATCTTCTTCAGATAATTCGTCCATACCTAAAATTGCGATAATATCTTGCAATTCTTTATATTTTTGTAGAATTTCTAATACTTTACGAGTTGTATCATAATGTTCATCACCGATTACGTTCGGGTCAAGCACACGAGAGTTTGACGCCAACGGATCAACAGCTGGATAAATACCAAGTGATGCAATCTGCCTTGATAATACAGTTGAAGCATCTAAGTGCGAGAACGTTGTAGCTGGAGCTGGGTCAGTCAAGTCATCAGCTGGTACGTAAATCGCCTGAACTGAGGTAATAGAACCGTCTTTTGTAGATGTAATTCGTTCTTGTAAATCACCCATTTCATTCGCTAATGTTGGTTGATAACCTACTGCTGAAGGCATACGGCCTAACAATGCTGATACTTCAGAACCTGCTTGTGTAAAACGGAAGATATTATCAATAAATAACAACACGTCTTGTTTTGAAAAATCTCTAAAATATTCAGCGGCAGTAAGAGCTGACAAACCAACTCTCATTCTTGCTCCTGGCGGTTCGTTCATTTGACCGTAAATCAAACCTACTTTATCAAGTACGCCTGATTCTTTAAATTCATTCCAAAGGTCATTACCTTCACGAGTTCTTTCTCCTACACCACCAAACACAGACACACCATTGTGAGCCATTGCGATATTGTGGATTAACTCTTGGATTAATACAGTTTTACCTACTCCTGCACCGCCAAATAGACCGATTTTACCACCTTTTTGATATGGTTGAAGTAAGTCAATTGCTTTAATACCTGTTTCTAAAACTTCAACATTTGTATTTTGGTCAACTAATTTTGGTGATTCTCTGTGAATTGGCAAATAATCCTCTGTTTCAATTGGACCTTGTTCATCTACCGGCTCACCTATAACGTTCAAAATACGTCCTAAAATTGGCTTACCTACTGGAATTTTAATAGGTTCACCAGTGTTAATAACCTTCATTCCTCTTTTTAAGCCATCAGTTGATGCCATTGCAACTGTTCTAACTCTGTTTGAACCCAACATTTGTTGAACTTCAGCCACAATATATTTATCATTTTCTGTATATATCTTTAAAGCGTTATAAATATCTGGCAATTCGCCACTTTGAAATTCTACGTCAATAACTGGCCCGATAATTTGTGTAATTAGCCCTTCATTTTTTGCTAAAACTTCCATTGTTACTCCTTTGTTTTCGTATTTATTTAATGGTACATCAAAAAAATATTTTTTACAAATTTATTAAATTTTGAAAATATATAGTTGAAAAAATTTTTCTTTGTTTTAAAATAATAAAAAGTAATTTTTTAAAGAATTTAGAAGTATGATATACCCGTTGCTTACAAAAGAAATAGCCTCAAAAGACAAATTATTAAAACCTGATTTGTCGCAAAAGAGTGGGCGTGAACTTCTTGCGTTTTATTTACAAACAAAAATTAAGCAACTTATTGCATTTGATAAAAAATATGAAAGACCTATGATTGTGGAAGTACGTCATGACTTCATATCGAATTTTTCTAAGCGCTTGATCAATAACCCTGACAAGCGCCTTTTAATTGGGATTAGCGGTGCTTCAGCTTCAGGAAAATCAACTATTTGCGCGCAAATTCAGCGAATTACTCAAGATTTGAACTTACCTGTTTCTATTTTAAGCACAGACAATTATTTTAAAGATATTTCAGCTAAAATTTTAAAATACGGTTCTTTTGATAAACTACGTGATAGCGGATACGATATTGACTCACCAGAAGGGTTTCAACTTGATGTATTACACGATGACTTAGAAAATCTTTCTATCGGAAACGATATCAAATCACCTAAATATTTACCAAATGGTACTGGTGTATCTGTTCCTAATGCAATAGACGTTAAAGCTGAAAAAATTATGATTATTGAAGGAACAGCAACCTTATTTGACGGTATTAAAGACATTTTTGACGTAAAAATATATATTGAAGCCGATGATGATATTCGTAAAAAAAGATTTATACAAAGAGCTGCAACCGAAAGAAATCAAGACAAAGAAAACGCTCTTAAACATTGGCAATATCTAATTGGCGCAGGTCAAAAATATATTATCCCAACAAGAAAAGACGCTGATATTATTCTTAACGGTGATGCTGATTTAGAATATTTGGCTCAAATTCTTGAATACTTACATTACATAACAAATTCTTTTGAATAAAAAATAACAATACAAAAAGAAGCGCCAGCTTCGCTGGCGCTTCTTTTTGTATAAAAATATATTAGTCTTCCATATTTGGTAATTTTGGTTTTCTGCCACAACACTTATCTTCATCACAGAAACCTAATCTTTCACATTTTGGCACTAAATATTCTTTTAACCAAGGTTCTTTTTCAGTCAAAGCGTCGCACATACCTTTTATAAGCATTCTGATTTCATATTGTGCGCGCGTACAAAGTCTTAAATTTGCGACGTGAATTAATTCCCGCAAATTTGTACTAACAACCATTGAAGTAGAACAAGCGTTTGGCAAAACTGCTCTTGCATCTTCGGCTGGAATACCAGCTTCTGTAAATTCTAAGTATTTCTTTGATATTTCTCCCATAAAATCAACAAATTTTTGTTTTAATTCTTCATCTTTTTCAATTGTTTGAGGAATTAAGAAATCAAACTGACCTTTTTCTTGCACATATCTTTGAGATTTTTGAGAAAAAGACATGTGTCTATGGCGTACAAGTTGATGCGTACATGCTCTTGAAATATTTGAAATAGCAAAACTAACTTGAATATGCTCAATAGTTGAGTAATGACCAGAGCCGATAACGCGTTTAATCAAAGATAACATTTTTTCATCAGTTACGTCTTTGTCATAAATATTTAAAGGTGTATCCGCGCTATAACAAGTTCTGCAAGCTGTATAAATTGTTTTTAACATGTTCTCAGGATAAGAAATCAATTTAACCTGAGGCTTATTCTTGTTCATAATTCCTCCTAGATGTGTACAAAAAAATTATACCCCATGCCATAGCACGAGATATAATTTTTAAAATTTCTTAAAGTTACAATCAAAAAACTATTTTTTATTACCGTAACGTTTGTTAAATCTTTCAACTCTACCTTCTGAGTCAAGAATTTTTTGTTGACCAGTGTAGAATGGGTGGCAAGCTGAACAAATTTCAACTGTGATGTTATCATCAATTGAACCTGTTTCAATTTCATTACCGCAAACACATTTGATTGTACATTTTTTATAATCAGGATGAATACCTTGTTTCATAATTTACCTCACTTTTTGTATTGACTAACATTATAATATAACGGTAAAAGTAATAAATCAAGTAGTTATTAAAAGAACTTAAACTATTTATCATAATAATTATAATTAATTATTAATAAAGTATTGCTGACGGATAAAGGATTTAAGCAGAATATTAAGAAATGTAAACTAGTGCTTTTCTAAAAAGGCAATTTTTGAGGAAAAAATTTCTTTATATAAGTACGAGAGATATTTAAGATTATAAATCGTACAAAAACCACATTATAGTTTGCAGTA
>CAKUXD010000011.1 GCA_934699705.1 uncultured Candidatus Melainabacteria bacterium | reverse complement strand
TCAAGTAAATGACAGAACACAAGCAGTTTTATATGCAATTAACCATGGCTTCACAAGTAAACGTCAAGCAAGAATGGCTAATCCTGCAATGACTGCAACTGTATAACAAGATAACTCCTTTCAAAATTAATGAGATTGTCGTGTTATGCAAGTCATAAGCGTAACACGACATCTCTTTGTAAAAAAATTATGTGTGTGAAAAATGGTAAAATATATCAAAGGTAAAAACAGATTAAAAGATTTAATTTATATTCAAGAAAACAAGCCTTGTAGTGAAAAAGCTATAAACGGTGTAATTCGTTCTATGGTTGAACCTTTATTTGAAAATTCAGAAGAAAAAGGTGTTGTTTTATATCGTTTCAAAGATTGTTCAAAATTTGCTGGCATGTTAAAAAGGCTTGAATATACTGGCGTTGATGTATTTGATTTTTCAGATAATTCAGATTTGTTAAAAGAAGATATTTGGGATTCAACAGAATTTTTATATGTTTTAACAAGTAGATATGGTGCAAGTTTTATTTTTGATTTTGAAACAGAAGAAATAGAAAATTTTGCAGGTTATTATTTGTTATATAACTCTGTTAATCTAAGAGATTCTTTTGAAATTATTGAAAATAACTGCAAACAAGATATTTCAGCTTACAAAGAGCAATACAAACCTGATAGACGTGATAATTTATTAATGAATTTATCTATCAGAAAAGTTGTTGATTTAATGAACGAAACAACACAAGAAGCTATGCTTGTAGATATGCAAAAAGATGCTTTAACAAAGAGCGATGATTTAGCGAAACGTCTTGAATTTATGAATTCAAAATCACGTTATGTAGTTCATGAAATCAGAAATCAACTTTCGATTTGTGAACTTTATGCAAATATTATTGAAAAACATTGTGAACGTAGTGATAATGCAGATTGCACAAATGCAGTAGATTGCATAAAAACAGCCGTAAAAATTGCAAGTAGTGCTTTAATGGATTTAAAATCGCTTGATAATAAAGATTTGCAGGTTTATAGTATTCAGGAAATGGTTAAAAAAGCCTTAGCCTTAACGAAAATTTATGCTGGTGATAAACAAATTGAATTTGTAACTGAATTTGATGATAAAAACAGTTCAGTTTTTGCAGATGAAGCAAAATTTTTAGCAGCGTTAGTGAACATAATTAAAAATGCGATTGAAGCAATAGAAGAAGTTGGTAAAATTTCAATTAAAACAAGCATAAAAGACGATTTTATTTCAATAATTATAGAAAATAACGGTGCAAAAATACCTGAAGAAGTGCAACAAAAAATATTTTCAGACGGATTTACAACAAAATCTTCAGGTAACGGAATTGGTCTATACGTTTGTCAAAAAACATTAGAAGAACAATTCGCAAGATTAGAGCTACTAAAATCAGATGATAATTCAACTGAATTTGAAATCTTAGTAAGTATGGTGTAGGAGGTTAAATCGTGGATATTTTATCTTCAAGAGCTTCAAATATAACACATTTAGCGATGGACGGATTGTTAGAACGTCAAAGGGCAATCGGCGCAAATATTGCTAACGTTGAAACCCCAGGGTATCAAAGAAAAGAAGTTGCTTTTGAATCTCAACTTTCAGAAATCATTGAAACAGAGGATTTAAAAAACTACATAAAAGGTCAAAATAGTATTAAGCCTGTAAAAACAAAATCAGCAACTTACGATGATTTTATGCAATTACAAGAGGCTCAACAATCAAGAAGACCGCTTACAATCCAAGAAAAGCAGTTCTTAATTACAAATTCATACGGCAAATATGATCCGCAGGTTTTAGACGATGTATTTTCAGAAGGCACTTTAGATGGAAACAACGTAGAACTTGAAAAAGAAATGATGGATTTAAGTAAAAATGGTATGAAATACGTAACTTTATCAAATTTAGAAAAGAAATATTTTTCAGGTTTAAGTGAAGTTATACGTGGCGGTGGTCAATAAAAAAATAAAAAATAACAGACTGGGTGGGAAAAAATGAGTTTAAATACATTTGATATAGCAGCTTCAGGTATGACTGCACAAAGAATTAAAATGGATACGGTTGCAAGTAATATCGCAAACGTAAACACTACACGTAATCCAGACGGTAGCAAGGGTGTTTATGTTAAAAAATCCGTTAATTTTAAGGCAATTTACGAAGATGAATTATCTCGTGGAGCTAGAAATTTTGCAGCAAATTCAACAGATGCAAAATTTAATCCAATGACAGGCGGATTTACTATCAATACTGGTATTGCACTAAATCAGGGGCTTGTTTCAAATGGGGTGAGAGTTGAATCAATTCAAGAAACAGATCACCCTACAAAAATGATTTATGACCCGACTCACCCAGATGCAGATGCAGATGGTTATGTAGAATTACCAAATATCAATGTCGTAGAAGAAATGGTTGATATGGTTTCGGCGTCAAAAGCCTATGAGGCAAACTCAGTAGTTGCGGAAAACATTAAAACAATGATTCAATCAGCATTAAATATTTAAAAATTATAAGGGGTGTGTGAAAAATGGAAATTAACAATATCGCAATGCAACAAATGAATTTTAATCCAATACAAAACTACAACAAGTTTTTAAATGGAAGTGCTTCGTTTGATGTAAACACAGATTTTCAAAATGACTTTGATACAATGTTGCAAAAAGAAATCAAAGCAGAGTCAAATATGTCAGCAATGCAAAGAAAAATCGGTTCTTCTCCTGTTGAAAGCCTAATGTCTTCTATTGAAAATGCTTTTGGCAACGGTTTGAACGATGTAAATGAAAAGAGAATGCAGGCTGATGCTCTACAAGAAGCCTTCGCAAGAGGTGAAGACGTAAGCATTCATGATTTAATGATTGCCAGTGAAAAATCTGCTTTAAGTATGCAAATGGCTATGCAACTTAGAAATAAAATGATTTCAGCTTATACTGATATTAAAAATATGAATTTCTAGTAGAATAATTTAATTGTTTAATTCGGCACAAAAAATTATCTTATTTAAGATAATTTTTTGTGCTAAACTTTATCTAAAACGAGGTAAAAATGACAAAAATAGCTTTAGTAAATCATGGTTGTGCAAAAAATTTAGTTGATTCAGAATTAATGCTAGGAATTTTATCTGATAAAGGATATAAAATAACGCTTGATGATAACGATGCAGAGATTGTAATAGTGAACACGTGTTCTTTTATTCATGATGCAGAAAAAGAATCGGTTGATTCAATCTTAGAACTTGTTAATGCAGGTAAAAAGGTTATTGTAACTGGTTGTTTACCACAAAAACATAAAGAAGATTTAAAAGAGGCAATTCCTGAAATTTCGGCAATGCTTGGTACGACAGATTTCAATCAAATTGCCGATGTAGTTGAAAATTTGATTAAAGAGAATTTTGAATATAAATCATCTATTTCAAAAACTCCTTCGTATTGTTATCCTGAAACGGTTGAACGTCAGCAAATTACGGTGGGTTCAAGTTCATATATAAAAATCGCAGATGGTTGTAACTATAATTGTGGATATTGCATTATTCCAAAATTACGTGGAAAATGTCATTCAAGAAAGATGGAAGATATAATAAAAGAGGCTAAAGCGCTTGCAAATAAAGGGGTTACAGAAATTGTTTTAATCGCACAAGATACAACAAGTTATGGTGTGGATTTGTACGGAAAACCGTCTTTGCCAGCGTTGTTAGAGGAATTAAACAAAATTGAAAACATTTCTTGGATAAGAATTATGTACGCATATCCGACTTTTGTAAATGATGAGTTGCTGGAAAAAATCAATAAACTTGATAAGGTTGTTAAATATATTGATTTGCCGTTGCAACATTCAGATTTAGAAATGTTGAAATTAATGAACAGACCGTCTTTTGATTACCGCAAAATGATAAAAAATATTCGTGAAAAAGTTCCAAATATTGCAATAAGAACGGCGTTTATCGTTGGGTATCCGACAGAAACAGAAGAACAATTTGAAAATTTGTATAATTTCGTAAAAGATATGAAATTTGATAGAATGGGTGTTTTTGAATATTCTCGTGAAAAAGGCACAGATTCTTATTCTATGAAACCTCAAATTACAGCAAAAGTTAAACATGCTAGATATAAAAAATTAATGGAATTACAACAAAAAATTTCTATTGAAAATAATGCAAAATATGTCGGAAAAACACTTCCTTGCATAATTGAAGGAGTTGCAGATGACGGATTTGTAATTGCGAGAACACAATATGATGCTCCTGAGGTTGACGGAATGGTTTATGTTAAAACCAATAAAGACGTAGTTCCAGGGGATATTGAAGATGTTAAAATAACTTCTTCAACGGAATACGATTTATACGGTGAAATATAATTTCCAAAAAAGTATAAAAATAAGTAAAAAGTAAAATTTCATGCTTGAAATTTTACTTTTTTATGTGATGATAATATTATAGCTAGTTAAAAGATAGCAAGGTATTAGTATATAAAAGATAAGGAATTAAAGAAATGCCAAGAAAGACACCTTTAGAAAAAATCAGAAACATTGGTATTGCAGCTCACATCGATGCTGGTAAAACAACTACAACAGAACGTATTTTGTTTTACACAGGTAAAACTCACAAAATCGGTGAAGTTCACGATGGTGCAGCAGTAACAGACTTTATGGATCAAGAACGTGAACGTGGTATCACAATCCAATCAGCAGCAGTAACAGCTACTTGGAAAGGACACCAATTAAATATCATCGACACACCGGGCCACGTTGACTTTACAGTTGAAGTAGAACGTTCGTTACGTGTATTAGACGGTGAAGTTGCAGTATTCTGTGCAGTAGGTGGTGTTCAATCACAATCTGAAACAGTTTGGAGACAAGCTAACCGTTACGAAGTTCCTCGTATCGTATTTGTTAACAAAATGGACAGAACAGGTGCTGATTTCTATCGTGTATTAAACCAAATTAGAGATAGATTAAGAGCAAACGCATTTGCTATTCAATTACCAATCGGTGCTGAAGACAAAATGCAAGGTATTATCGACTTAATCGAAATGAAAGCTGAAGTTTACAGAGATGATTTAGGTAAACAAATTGACATTTTTGATGTTGATACTTGTGATGAAATTTCTCAAGAATTGAAAGACAAAGCTCATCAATATAGAGAAGAATTAGTTGAAGCTATCGCAGGTGAAGATGATGCATTAATGGAAAAATATTTTGAAGATCCAGAAAGCATTACAGTTCCTGAATTAAAAGCAGTTTTAAGAAAAGCTACTTGTGCAAATAAAATTGTTCCAGTAACTTGTGGTACTGCATTCAAGAACAAAGGTGTTCAAATGTTGTTAGATAATGTTGTAGATTACTTACCATCACCAATTGATGTAAAAGCAATCGAAGGTGAAATGGAAGACGGTACAAAAACAGAACGTCATTCATCAGACACAGAACCATTCTCAGCATTAGCATTTAAAGTTATGACAGACCCATTCGTAGGTCGTTTAACATTCTTACGTATATATTCAGGCATAATTACTTCTGGTTCTTACGTATTGAACGCTACAAACAATAAAAAAGAACGTATTTCACGTTTAGTTCGTATGTACGCTGATCAAAGACTTGAAGAACAAGAAGTTTACGCAGGTGATATTTGTGCAGCAGTTGGTTTAAAAGATACAACGACAGGTGATACATTATGTGATGAAAAAGCTCCAATTATCTTGGAAAAAATGGTATTCCCAGAACCAGTTATCTCTGTTGCTATTGAACCAAAAACAAAAGCAGACCAAGAAAAAATGGGTATTGCATTACAAAAACTTGCTGAAGAAGATCCATCATTCAGAGTTAAAACTGATACAGAAACAGGTCAAACAATTATTTCTGGTATGGGTGAACTTCACTTAGATATCATTGTTGACCGTCTATTAAGAGAATTCAAAGTAGATGCAAACGTTGGTAAACCACAAGTTGCTTATCGTGAAACAATCAGAGGAAATTCTGAACAAGAATCTAAATTCCAAAGACAATCAGGTGGTAAAGGTCAATACGGACACGTTAAAATCAGAATTTCTCCTGCAGAAGAAAATGCTGGTTTCGTATTTGAAAACAAAATCGTTGGTGGTGCTATTCCTAAAGAATACATTGAACCTGCTAGAAAAGGTATGGAAGAAGCACTTGAAAGCGGTATCTTAGCTGGCTTCCCAATGATTGACGTTAAAGTTGAACTTTACGATGGAAGCTACCACGAAGTTGACTCTTCTGAAATGGCATTTAAAATCGCTGGTTCTATGGCAATTAAAGATGGTGTTAAAAAAGCACAACCTTGCGTACTTGAACCAATGATGAAAGTTGAAATCGAAATTCCTGATGAATACACAGGTAATATTATCGGTGATATTGCAAAACGTCGTGGACGTGTTGAAGGTCAAGAACCTCTTGGTAACACAGGTAACGTAATCGTAAGAGCAACAGTTCCTCTAGGAAATATGTTCGGTTATGCAACTGACTTACGTTCTAACACTCAAGGTCGTGGTACATTCTCTATGGAATTCAAATGCTACGAACAAGTTCCTAAGAACGTTGAAGAAGAAATTATTGCAAAATCAGGTGCAAAAGCATAAGATTAGCATAATTAATATACAAAAGGGCAAGAATATAAAAACTTCTTGCCTTTTTTGTTGTATAAATTTAATTATAAGGTAAAATAAGTTTATGAAAAGTTTTATAAGATATTTAATTGTCATCGCGTTAAGTTTAATATTATCACCAATAGTATTTGCAAATAGCATAAATACAGATGAATTAGATTTTGATGAAATGCGATTTAGTCCGACAGAAAATCCAATTGCGTATAATTATATGAATGCATACGCAAAGCAGTTGAGTGATAGCGTAGATTTAAAAAAGTTTAAACGAACTTGGTTAGCGCATTATTATTATAGATTAAATACAGACGGCAGAATAAGTAATTTACACGTTGGAGAGTTAAATAGTCCTGTAAAGAATAAAAAAATAAATAAATATTTTGAAGAATTTTTAACAATGACCTGCCCTCCACCATTTCCAAAAGATATGGAAATAGGTGCTGTAAATGTTGAATTTGCTATTGAAAATAAACGTGATGAAGAAAGAATTTACGTATTTTTTGATAGAATACCCTCTGGTACAAGATATTCTGGAAATCAGATGTATATAAGCATAAAAAAGAAGGGATAATTTTATATTTTGTCCGTAATAATACGGACGTAATAATACGGACGTATTATTACGGTCTAATTTTAAGCTAAAAAATGGTATTCTTTATTTTGTAGTAAAAATAAAGGAGTATTCTATGTCTGAAAAATTAAAAATTTCGCACGCAAAAGCAAATGAATATCGGGATTTATGTAAAAACGCAGGTGATATTTTAAAAGAAAAAGAAGTTAATCAAAATCCCAATGTTATTTATGAAATTATTAAAAAGGAATATAATCATAAAAACAATTTTAAAGCGATTGCATATAAAAAAGATAATGAAATTGTTATCTGTTTTTTAGGTACAGATAAATTAAATTATAAAGACCATGCAACAAATTTAAAAATGGCTGTGTCTAGTGAACCTACTAGTCAAATGATAAATGCAAATGACTTTTATAAAAGCATAAAAGAAATTTATCCAAAAAAAAACATTACTCTTATTGGTCATTCAGAGGGTGGTAGTGAGGCGTTATTTGTTGGATTTAAAAATAAAGTGCCAACTGTAACTTTTAATTCGTACGGGCTTCATAAAAACTTAGAAAAAGCAATAGATGCAGAAAAACAGGCTCATTTAATAACAAATTATCGCGACCCTCAAGACCCTGTTTCAAAACTAAGACCTCTTGTTGGCACGACTTATGTCGTTGAAAATCCTAAAGAATATGGAAAGGTCGTAACTCCTTTGGGTTCTATAAAATCCCACAAAATCTCAAATTTTGGCGATTGCGAAAATGCCGTACCTTTAGAAGAATATAAAGAAAAAAATAAAAATTTTGTCGATCAATTTGCAAAATTTGAATTAACTAGAAATACGATAGGCAATATGTCAAATGATTTATTTACGGTATATGAGGATTCAATAATGGAAAGGGTTTCCCAAGGCAGAGTGTTTAATGATGCCCACGCGTATGAATTATCAATGAAAGGTGATTTGGTGAAAGTTCAATCATATCATAGGCAAGACGGAACTTTTGTCGAAGGATATTATCGTAGCAAACCAGAAGTAGCTTAGGATTAAAAAAGTCGGATTAAAAAATGGCGGTTGCGTGAAACGCAACCGCCCACAAATTTTAAAATTATTTTATCAAGGCTTGAACTTCTTTAAAATGAGGGTGTTTAGAAGTTTTTAGCAATTCAAAAAGAACGATTTCCGTATCTGCAATTTTTGCCCCATTTTGACGCATTAAGCGAATTGCGTTTTTGAAATTGTCTTTTTTTCTGCTTGCACAAGCATCTTTTACAACATAAACTTCAAAACCATTCTCAATCAAGTCTGCAACCGTTTGATGAACGCAAATGTGTGATTCAATTCCGCCGATGATTATTTGTTTTTTTCCGTAAGATTTTATTAAATCCAAAAATCCGTCGTCTTTTAGAGCTGAAAAAGCTGTTTTTTCAAAAACTTTGGTTTTTCCAAGATGTTCTGCAAGGTAGTCAACAGTTTTACCCAAACCTTTTGGATATTGTTCTGTGATTATTGCTGGAATATCTAAAATATTCGCCATTTTAAGCAAAATATTAGATTGTTTTACTACCGTATTTTTTTCAAGCATTGCAACTAATTTTTCCTGAATATCAATTAAAATTAATAAGCAATTTTTTTCGTCTAAAGTATTCATAAAAACTTCTCCTTATTGTTGTGAAATTTTTAGCGCTTTGTCTAAATCTTCAATAATATCATCAACATCTTCCAAACCAACCGAAAGACGCATAAAATCATCACCTATGCCACATTCTTTTTTCTGCTCATCAGAAAGTTGCCGATGAGTTGTAAGTGCAGGATATGTAATTATTGTACGTGAATCACCGATATTTGTTGCATGAATTGGAAGTGTTAAGTTTTCAATAAATTTAACCCCTGCATTTTTTCCGTTTTTTATACCAAAACTTACAATTGAAGATGCTCCTTTTGGCATATATTTTTGCGCTAAATCATAGTCTTTACTGCTTTTTAGCATAGGATAATTAACCCAGCTGACCGCAGGGTTGTTTTCTAAAAATTTAGCTACTTTTAAAGCTGTATTTGATAATCTTTCCATTCTTAAAGAAAGTGTTTCAAGTCCTTGAATAATCAAAAAAGAATTCATTGGGCTAATGCAAGTGCCTAAATCTCGTATTAATTGAGCTCTTGCTTTTACGATATATGCCATAGAGCCAAAGTTTTCTACGTATTTAATTCCATGATAACTTTCATCAGGCTCAGTTAATTCTGGGAATTTTCCAGATTTTGTCCAATCGAAATTGCCACTATCAATAATCACTCCGCCCATTGAAGTTCCATGTCCGCAAATATATTTTGTAAGCGAGTGAACAACGATATCTGCGCCAAATTCAATTGGTCTGCATAGATATGGAGTAGAAATTGTGTTGTCAACAATTAGCGGAATATTGTGTTTGTGTGCAATGTGTGCAATATTTTCAACATCTGCTATTTTTAAAGACGGATTGTTTAACATTTCAACAAAAATACAACGAGTTTTTTCTGTAATTTTTGCCTCAAAATCATTTGCATTATTGGTTGTTACAAAATTTGTTGTAATACCCATTTTTTTTAGAGTTACATCTAATAAATTTATAGTTCCGCCATACATGTTTTCAGATGCAACAATTTCATCACCTGATTTTGCAATGTTTAAAACTGCAATTAAAGAAGCTGATTGCCCAGAAGAAACGGCTAAAGCTCCAACGCCACCTTCTAAACTTGCTAAACGTGCTTCAAGAGTGTTTGTTGTAGGGTTAGAAAGTCTAGTGTAAATATCTCCTTCTGCTTTTAAATCAAACAAATCAGCTGCATATTGCACATTGTCAAAACTAAACGCAGTCGTTAAATACACTGGAACAGAGGGTGTATTTTTATTTTGAGCAGGATTGTGTGAACCTTGCACGCAAATTGTATCAAATTTCATTTTTTATGTTCTCACATTCATTTTAATAATATCTGAAATCCAAGGAATATAGCTGTATCTACCCATTAATGAAGTTACAACCAAATAAAAAATTACTGTATAAATCAAAATTTGAACTATTGAAAATCCAAAAACTAATGGAATCATTAATGGGAAAATTACCATTGAGATAACATTTCTTACAAATGGGATAAAATTAATAATAGTACCTAACATTCCAAGCAATTGCCATAACAAAAAGTAAGCAATTGCAAGGAAAATAGATTGAAATATATGATATTTCAAAAAAGGTCTTAAATTTGACTTCGTAAATATCCCCAAAAGAAGCCAAATAAATCCTATAAAACCGGAAGTCATATAACTTAAAGCCGATACAATTCTTTCTATTAAATAAGGTTTCTCGTATCGTGTATTATGCATTTTCTAGCAATTCCCCGCTTCTAAGATCTTCGATATAATCTTCCAATAGTTGGATATAGACTAATTTATACTCATCATTTTCAGGCACAAGATTTACTGCATAGCGGTAAGACTTTAAAGAGTCTTCAATCTTTTCGCACATATAATAAGTATTTGCAATTAGTACGTGTATGCTTGCATCATTAGGGCTTAATGCAAGAGCTTTATTATAGTATTCTAACGCCTTTTCATAATCTTTAAGGTTAGAGTACAAGTTACCTACTAAAATATAGGCATTCATTTGTTCAGGATTTAATTCAATAGCTTTTTTGTATAAATCTAAAGCGCCGTCAATGTCTTTAAAATCTGTTTTTGCTATTGCGTAACAAATATAAGTTTTATAATTATCACCTTCTAAACCTAATGAAATATCAAAGAATTTGTAAGCATTTTCCTTGTCTTTTATTAAAGAATAAGTATTTGCGATACAAATTATAACCGTTTTGTTAGTCGGATTTAATTCATATACTCTCAAATAGTGTTTTAAAGCATTTTGGTAATCAAAAAGTTTAAAGTAAATATTACCTAAATCTACGTGAGAAGTTAGATTATCTGGGTCAAGCGACAAGGCTTTTTCGTAGTATGCCTTTGATTCAATAAAATCATCATAATCGTGATATAAAAGCGCAATTGCATTATAAATTTCAGGGTTTAATGCGTAGAAATCAATAGCTCGATTATAGAAGTGAAGTGCTTTTGCAAAGTTTTTCATTTCAGCATAAGTATTACCTAAGTTAAAATAAACAAGATAATTTTCAGGATCAACGTCCATGGCTTTAAGGTAATAATCAAGCGCTTTTTTGTATTCTTTATCAAAGAAATAAATGCTACCTAAATTTAATAATGCTTGGGAGTCTTTAGGATAAAGATTTAACAAACTTTGATAAACAGAAATAACTTTGTCGAATTTATTATCTAGCGCATACAATTTAGCTAAAGTATGGTAATTGTCTGCATTGCTTGGGTCTTGCGCCATAGCCAAGATAGTTTCGTTCAGTTGCTGTTGCACTTCTACGTGCATTCTTGTTTCTAAATCGTTGTTTTTATTTGTTTCGTTACTCATAATTTTATATTACCGCATAATTATTTTTTAGTAAAGTTTTTAATTTTTATATTCTGAATATTCTTCGGATTGTTCCATCCAAGTTTTTTCATCAACGCTGAAAGCGTGATTCCAAAATTTTTCAATAGCGTAAGTATCGCGTTCATCTCTTTGTAAAATATGAACAACTACATCGCCATAATCAAGTAAATTCCAACGATTTTTTAAGTCGTTTTCTTCGCCATTAGGTAGTCTTTGAAAAAGATTTTTAATTTTTTCTTTTAAGTTTCCTGTCAAGGATTTAACTTGAGTGGTTGCATCGGCAGAACAAATTACGAAATAATCTGCAAGAGAAGATACCTGACTAATATTTAAGACCGAAATATTTTTAGCTAATCTATCGTCTAAAATTCTTGCTACGACACATGCAAATTTATCAGAAGTCATTTGTTGAGAATTTGTCATATTAGTCTTCTTCCATCATATCAATTCTTCTTTGATGCCTACCGCCTTCGTATTCGCTGTGTAGCCAAGTTTCAACGATATCAAGTGCAAGAGCTTCGCCTGTAATTCTTTCACCTAAGCAAAGTACATTTGCGTCATTGTGATTTCTTGAAAGTTTAGCAGTAAGGCTTTCGTGAGCTAAAACTGCTCTAACACCTTTTACCTTGTTTGCTACGATTGAAACACCAACGCCTGAGCCACAACAAAGAATTCCTTTTTCGTATTCTCCGCTTGCAACGCTTTTTGCTACTGCTTTTGCGTAAACAGGATAGTCGCAAGAGTCGGTAGAATTTGTACCGCAATCTTTAACTTCATAACCTTTTTCTTCTAAGTATTTTTTTATTGTATTTTTTAGGTTAAAACCTGCGTGATCTGAACCTACTGCAATTTTTGTCATAATAAAATCCTCCGTTAAGATAATTATATCTGATTAAATTACATAGCGCAAAATTATAATATTTTGTTTACAAAAATTTAATATCATAGTTGTTGAAAAATTGTTATTTGTTGTTTAAAATGAAGAAAAGGAAGAAAAATGGCAGAAAGTGTTAATCAATCAATAAAACCTGTAACTACCAAAATTAACTCCAAAGGCAATCTTGAAATTGGCGGGTGTGATTTAGTTGAATTAGCGGAGAAGTTTTCAACTCCTTTGTATGTCATAGATGAAGCGACTTTAAGAGGAGTTTGCAAAGATTATAAAGATGCTTTTGCAGAATATCCCCGAGTCAATTTTATGTATGCGTCTAAAGCCCTTTGTACATCAGCGATTACAAAAATTGTAGCAAGTGAAGATTTTGGGTTTGATGTTGTTTCCGGTGGCGAAATTTATACAGTTTATAATGCTGGTGTGGATATGAAAAAAGTTTTGTTTAACGGTAATAACAAGACTTCAGAAGAACTTGAGCTTGCCATAAAATATGGAGTAGGGCATATTTCAGTAGATAATTTTTTGGAATTATCTATCTTGAACACTCTTGCTGAAGAAAAAAACATTATTGTTGATATATTTTTAAGAATAACTCCAGCAATTGAATGTCATACTCATGAATATATTAAAACAGGGAATTTAGATTCAAAATTCGGATTTGATTTGTCGCAGATAGATGAAGCGGTTGAACTTATTAAAAATGAGTATAAAAGCCTTAATTTACGTGGTTTACACGCACATATAGGTTCGCAAATTTTTGAAACGCAAGTTTATCACGATGAAATTGATATTTTAATCAGAGAGCTTGTAAGATTAGAAAAAGAACACGATATTTTTCTTGATGAAATCAATATTGGCGGTGGTTTGGGAGTAAAATATGTAGATACAGACGCTCCTCCATCAACTTTTAAAATTGCAGAAGTTATTATAAATTCAGTAAAACAGACTTGTGAAGACTTAAAGGTTGATTATCCTGCGATATATTTAGAACCTGGGCGGAGCATAATTTCAACAGCTGGTGTTACTTTGTACAAAGTCGGAAGTCAAAAACAAGTTCCAAATGGTAGAAAATACATAGCTATTGATGGTGGAATGGCAGATAATCCACGTCCTGGTATGTATCAAGCGGAATATTTTGCAGAAGTTGCGAATAAAAAAACAGAAACAGAGCAGGAAGTTGTTACAATTGGTGGAAAATATTGTGAATCTGGCGATATTATTATAAAAGATATTTCTTTGCCAAAATTAAATGCTGGAGATACCCTTTGTGTTTATAATACAGGTGCTTATAATTATTCTATGGCAAGTAATTATAATAAAACTCAAAAACCTGCGATGGTACTTGTAAATTCGGGTAATTCTGATATAATAGTTAAGAGAGAATCTTTGGAAGATTTAATTAAACACGACGTCATACCTGATAGGCTAAAATAATGTTAGAAAAAATAATTGTATTATTACAATCGCAAATGAATATGGTTAATAGTTCGTTAAGGCTTAATTGGTTGGATTTAACGGAAATTACGATTATTGTGGCAATTTTGTATGCTGTATATAGAAAATTTATTAAAAATACACAAGCTGAAAAACTTGTAAAAGGTATATTATACTTAGTTTTGGCTTGGGCTTTTTCAGAACTTTTGATAAGAATTGATTTAACTATATTAGGAATGTTTGTAAGAGCTTTAGTTTCAATTATTTCCTTGAGTTTGATTGTTATTTTCCAACCAGAACTTAGAAGATTTTTAGGCTATTTAGGTCAAGGAGGGTTTTTTAATGAAATAATCAATAACAATCACAATAAAGTTGCGATTGAGATTGATATTTTAAAGGAGATTATTGAGGCAGTTAAATATTTGTCAAAGAATAAAGTCGGTGCATTAATGGTATTTCAAAACTCAATTGATGCAACTTCTTATTTTGATATTGGAACAAAAATCGATGGTGATATTTCAACAGAATTAATTTTAACAATATTTCACCCAAACACTCCTTTGCATGATGGGGCAATGATTATCAAGGATTTTAAAATCCACTCAGCAGGTGTGTTGTTGCCTTTGACAGAAGACCCAAAATTAAGCTGGCGCTACGGAACTCGCCACAGAGCAGCAATCGGCGTAACAGAAATTAGTGATTCGGCTTGTTTGGTTGTTTCTGAAGAAACTGGAAATGTTTCAATTGCGATGGACGGCACTTTGAAAAAATATGAAGATTTGGCTACTTTAAAAGTAGATTTGGAAAACATTTTGGGATTAAGACAAGATAATGAAAATGTAAATCAAAAAACAATATTCAAAATTGATAATTTAATTACAATAAAAAAGAAAGAACACGAAAATAAATAAAAATGGGAATTTTTTCAAAAAAAATTAAACAAGAGGAAAAAACAAAGGTTCAGGTAGCACGTGAAAATATTTCAAGATATTTTTTCATAACTTTAGGTGCTATGATTGCGGCGTTTGCGCTGGAATGTTTTTTAATTCCTAATAAAATCATTGACGGCGGAGTTATCGGTGTTTCAATGATGGTAAGTTATCTTACTAAGTGGAATTTAGGTTTAATTATCGTAATTATAAATTTGCCATTTATTTATTTAGCCTTGCAAAAAATGGGTAAAATGTTCGTTTTAAACGTATTTTACGGTGTACTAATGCTTGCGATTTTCGTCAATGTTTTCAGCCCGTATAAAGTAACAGAAGTTCCACTATTAGCGACTGTTTTCGGGGGTATTATTTTAGGTACTGGTGTAGGTATAATTTTGAGGAATGACGGTGCGCTTGACGGAACAGAGATTTTATCAATAAGATTAGCGAAAAAATTTGGCTTTTCTGTTGGTGAAATAATTATGTTTTTCAATGTGTTTATTTACACAGCAGCTGGATTTTTATACGGCTGGGATAGCGCAATGTATTCGATTTTGACATATTTTATTGCATATAGAGTTATAGATATTGTTTTAGAAGGTTTGAACAGTTCAAAATCAGCGTTGATTATTTCTCAATATTCAAAAGAAATTGGTAATGCAATAATTAAAGAATTAGATATAAGCGTAACTTATCAAAAGGGTAAAGGTGGGTATTCTGGACAAGAAAAAACAATTATTTATTGCGTAATTAACCGTTTGGAAGTTGCAAAGATGAAAAAGTTAATACGTGAAATTGATCCAGAGGCATTTTTGGTTATTCAAGATGTCCATGAAGTTGAAGGTGTAAGAGTTAAAAAGAAATAACTAGACAATTATGAAAAATTGTTATAATATAAAAAGTAACTAAGGAGAAATTATAATATGGCAGGAAAACATTCAGATACAATTCCAATAGAGGTAAGCATCTTAACCGCAGACCACGACATTAAAGGGACTGTACATGTTTCGAAATATACAAATACAAATCGTGAATTAACAGATTTGTTAAACGATAGAGAAAGAAGATTTTTGGCAGTAACAAATGCTGAAATTTATTCAAGAAATTCAACACAAGCACCTAGAAGATATAATTTCTTGGAAATTCACATGGATTACGTTTTAATGGTTCACCCATCTGCACAGGCGGTATTTAAAGAATCAGCAAAAGCGCAAGAAGATATTGCAAGATTTAGAGATTTAAGATTAAAATTAAATCAAACAAAACCTTTCAGATAGAAAGAAATAAAAAATTTAAACGTATAAATCCCCGCAAATACGGGGGTTTTGCTTAATTGGGATAGGAGAAAAAATGAAAGTTTTAGTTACTGATAAATGTAATGACAAGGCAAGAGAAATTGTAGCACAAGTTGCAGAAGTAGATGTTTTGCCTACAATGACAGAAGACGAATATGTTGCAAATATTGGCAAATACGACGCTTTAATTATAAGAAGTGCATCAAAAATTACAAAAAAAATTATAGATGCGGCAGATAATTTAAAAATTATTGGCAGAGCTGGCGTAGGTGTTGATAATATTGATGTTGAAGCAGCAACTCAAAAAGGTATTATTGTTGTAAATTCTCCTGACGGTAATACAAATGCAGCAGCAGAACATACAGTAGCAATGATGCTTTCATTGGTAAGAAATATTCCAAACGCTTGTCAATCAACCAAAGAAGGAAAATGGGACAGAGCAAAATTCACAGGTGTTGAAGTTTTCGGTAAAACATTGGGCATAATTGGACTTGGAAAAATTGGTTCTCACGTTGCAAAAGTTGCTTTAGCCTTGGGTATGAAGGTTTTAGTTTATGACCCATATACATCAGAAAATACTGTTAAATCAATGGGTGCAGATTATGTTGCAGATTTAGAAAATTTCTGGGATAAATGTGATTTTATTACTGTTCATGTTCCAAAAACAAAAGAAACAGTTGATTTAATTAACAAAGATACAATTGCAAAAATGAAAGACGGCGTAAGACTTATTAATTGTGCAAGGGGCGGAATTATTAACGAAAAAGATTTACGTGAAGCACTAGATAGCGGAAAAGTTGCAGGTGCGGCAATTGATGTTTATACTTGTGAACCTGATATTCAGGCATGTTCTTTGTTTGGTTGTGATAAAAATTTACTTTTAACTCCTCATCTTGGAGCAAGTACATCAGAAGCTCAAATTAATGTAGCGGTAGATGTTGCAAATCAGATTAAAGAAGTTCTTTCAGGTGGCTCTGCAACAAGTGCGGTTAATATTCCAAGCCTTAAACCAGCAGTATTAGAGCCAGTTAAGGACTATATGCTATTGGCACAAAATGTAGGTGAATTTGCGGATCAGTTGGTTGACGGAAATTTAAAATCAATTGAAATTACATTTAAGGGAAATCTTGCAAAATTAGATGTTTCTCCACTTGAAACAGCCATTTTGAAAGGTATTTTTTCAGCGTCAATGCAAGCAGTAAATTTTGTTAATGCACCGATTATTGCAAAAAACAAAGGTATTGAAGTTTCTACTGTTAAATCAGAAACAACAGGTGATTATATTGGTTCAATTACAGTAAAAGTTACGACAGATAAGGAAAATTCTGTAATTTCAGGTGCTTTAATTGCAAAAGATATTAAACGAATTGTAAAAGTTAATACTTTTAATACAAGTATTGAACCAGAAGAACACATGTTGTTAGTTCCTCATGAAAATAAACCTTGTATGATTGCAAAAGTTGCGACAGTTATCGGTGAAGCTGGTATAAATATCAACCACATGAGCGTTTCTCCTGATGAAGAAAAACATTTGTCTATGATGATTATTTCTACTGGCTCAGAGGTTGAAAAATGCGCATTAGAAAAAATTAATTCAATTGACGGTGTTAAAAACGCAGTTTATGTTCATTTGGGAAAATAGAAATTTGTGAGCGGATTTTGCGTAGGGCGCAGTGTGAGCAGAGCGAACCCAGCCCGAAGTAGCGAGGACATTGCGAATGACAACGCTAGTGCAATGAGCAACTTGTCCGAGTGAAGCAATAATCCAAGACAGTAGTGAGTTGTAAGTCGAATTTTGTTCAACAAATAGTGTCATACCGCTCTGGCGAAAATTCGCTACACTCCCGAACCTTTAATTTCAATCTTTTTCAAGCGCTGTTCGATTTTTCTGTACCATTTTAAAGGTTGTTGGAATAATGTGTCGTATGCGTCTAATTGACCTTCTGAAAGTTCTTTAAATTGATTATCGCAAGCCTCGGTTAAAACGTCTGCTAAGTAGTGTGTGTATTCTTTTCTGTCTATTTTTGAATTTTCAAGTACAATTGGTTCGTGAAATTCCACTAAAACTTCAGGTCTGTCTGCGCGTAAAAACATATAATTTACGGCAACAGGAACTAAATTTACTTTGCCGTATTTTTCAACCGCTTTTTGTGCAATATATGTTAAACCTGTTTGGAATTTTATTGGTCTGTAATTTGGAGGCATGATTATGCCTTGAGGGAATATGTATAAAAAGTTTTTCAAATCTCCAATTGTTTCTACTGCAAATTTTAATGCGCTCATAGATGCCTGAGGAGATTTTTTATTTACCGAAAAAGCGCCAGCTCTGCGAAGTAGAGGAAATCTGTTTAATTCTTCTACCATAATTCTGATTTCTTTATCGAAAATTCTTCGGCAAAGATTATATCCTACAATTCCGTCCCACCAGTTTGAGTGCGGAGCAAAAAGAATTGTAGGTATTGATGTATCTCTATGAAAAATTTTTTCTGCACCCTTGTATCTTAGTGCGAAAAATCTGTTTTCTAACATTCCATAGAAAAATTTATTTGCCACCCAAAGCCAAAATTTAGATGTTTTTGCAGGGGCAAATTTTTCATCTTGATTTCTTAATTTTGTTGGTGGTACTTTTTGATACAACTTTTCCATACATTCTATTTTAGAATATTAAACATAATTTTGCACCATTTAATAAGATGAATTTAAAACTTCTTAATACATGGATTGACCAATAAAAATTTTTATAATAGCATGAACTCAGAGGAAATGAAGTGAATATCTTCAACTGTACCGCAGCCGTAAAAGTCGGAATACTCCAGAAAGATTGGAAGGTCTTTCATGTAACTTATCGCCGAACTTCGGATTCAAAGTTAAGGCTTAATTATTTAAAAACCAAATAATTACCCACAGCCCCTGAAAAGATAAGTTTAATCAAGAAGAAGAAAAAGGATATGTGTTTATCTTATGGTCGCAAGTGTACAAAATAATAAAGTAGGCGGAGGTCTATGTCCCCATGGATTGCCACCGGCAGCTTGTCCGATTTGTTCAGGCGGAATGGGCGGTGGTGCAAAAAAAGCAGATTTTTCGGCAAAACCTGGTGAAATGAGTTGGAACGAATGTGCTGCAATTGGTGCAATGATGAGGGCGCAAAAACTTCAAAAACAAATGAACGCGCAGGCTCATGAAAATAGATTGCTGGCAATTGCTAAATTTGAAACTCAAATGATGAATGTGTCGCAAAAATTGGCTCAATTAGCAGTTATGATTGCGAATAATACTCCATCAGCAATTGCAAAACCAATCAATTTTATTTTAAACAAAGTAGCAATACCGCTTTTAAATACTTTAAAAAATATTCCAGTAAACATAATGAAAACTATAGATAACATACGGCAAAAGTTTGTTGATATTCAAGACAAGCTAAATGCGATGTTTGGAGAACTTAAAAATTCAGTAGAAAAGAAAATTTCTGATACTCTGGCAAATTTCAAAAAGAAAATTCAAATGCTTTTCCAAGTCGATGAATCAACCGAAACGACCGAGGAAGAAAAGAAAGTTGAGGAAGAAAAACGAACGTTTGAAGTAAAAACTTTCATAAACGATTTGTATAACAAAATTACACAAACAACGCAGGCTTTTGGAAAGCATAAGAAAGAACAACTAGATAAGGAAAAAAATGCAAGTAAATAAAATTACAAACAACTTAGCAAAATTGATGTTAATAGACGATATGGGATATAAAAAGGCTGAAATGCCTACTAAAAACCGCCCATATTGTATTTTCGACATGAATAAAGTTGATGTGTTTGTAAAAAATGGCGAAAAAGCACTTCCTAAATTAACTAATATGCTACAAACTGCAAAAACAGAAGACGAAATAGTAGAAGGTCTTTATATTGCAGACAGAATGATAGATGGCGGAGTTAAAGGAATTGGAAATCTTTATTATAGTGCGTTTTCAAGATTTAATGATTCTCGTTCTGCAAATGTTCAAACATTTTTATCAGGTGTTTACAGAAAAACATTAAATCCAGATGCATTTGGTCCATTAGTAAAAATGTTAGCAAATAATTTTATAAATCCGCCAAAAGCAAACTTTGATCCTAATGAAGAAGTTGGTGGTGCGGTTATTGAATATATTCGAGAAGCCGTAAAAGAAAGTAAAAAACAAAAATAATTATAACTAGACATAAAGGAAAAGGAAAGAAAAATGAGATTACAAGCAATCACAAACCCAATCGCAAGAGTAATGTTCAAATCAACAGAAGCAGTTGAAAAAACTCCAGTTCAAGCTATTCAAAAAATTGGTGAAGGTTTAAATCAACCTGCAAAAGATGAATTTGTTAAAGAAGAAAAACCATTCGAATTACCAAAAGATGTTGAATTTAAAAAACCAAGTATGGCAACAAAGGAGAAACCTTATTGTGAATTTGACCCAAATAAGGTAGATTTATTTGTAAATGCAAAAGAAAAAGCAATTCCAGCAGTTACAAAAATGTTGCACGAAGCAAAAGATGAAGCTGAAATTTGTGAAGGTTTGTATATCGCAGATAGAATGATTGCAAACGGTACAAAAGGCATGGATAAAATGTATTACGGTACTTTTTCAAAATTCAATGAGGATCGTTCTCCAAACGTTCAATCTTTCTTATCAGGCGTTTACAGAAGAATTTTAGTTCCAGATGCGTTTGGTCCGTTAGTGAAAATGTTGATTACAAACATTTTAGTTCCTCAAAAAGATGCTCCATTTGATCCAAACGAATCCATTGGTGGTGCAATTTTAGAACACATTAAAGCTCCTGAGATTCATCCGCTTTAGTAAGCATTTGAATATTTTCTCTAACGTTTTTATAAGTACGGTCGACGCTCTCAATTTCTTTGTATAATTTGAGGGCTTCTTCCTTGTTGCCTTGACTTTCAAGAATTAAAGCAAGTTGATGTTTTGCATCAAGGTGATTTGGTTCGACTTCAAGAATTTTTTCTAACGCCTTGATTTCACTAGTTCTATCGTGTTGAGATTCGTGCAATAAAGCAAGCTTAAATAACGCATTCGTGTCGTTTTCATCAACATGTACTGCAGTTAATAGAGAATTCTTTTGTTCAAAAGTGTTGCCAAGAGCTGCGTAACAATCCGCGATTGCCATGTGGTATTTTGCACAATCAGAATTGATATTGATAGCTTTTTTCAATTGAAGAATAGCTTCATTATAATTTTTTATAAGAATATTCACTTCCCCAAGTTGGTAGTATACTTCTGGGTTGGCGTTATCGTATTGAATTGCAAGAGTAAATATTTTAAAACATTCATTAAGTTCTTTTTTGTCAAACAAGTACATTGCCCATTGTGCAAATAAATTACTCATTTCGGTATGAACATTTTTTACTTCAAGAGGATTTACTATATCCAATATTTCTTTGTACAATTCAATCGCCGCAACGAAATTTTTTCTGTTTACGTAAGTGTTTATCATCAAACGTTTAACGTCAATGTTTTCTTTATTCTTTTCTGATATTTCGCTAAGAATTTTCATACCTTCATCTTCTTTACCGCTTGCGATAAGGATTTTAGCAATGTATGTTCTAGTTTTTAGTTTATCAGAGAATGGGTGTTCAAGTAATCTTTTTGCGTATTCCATTGTTTTGTCAACGTTCTTTATCAAGTAGTATAAGTTAACAAGATTGTTTAAAATCCACAATCCAACGCTATTACTTTCGTTTGATTTAAGCAATTCTTCGCAATCGTTGATTGCGCTTTCGTAGTTTTGAATTTTTATGTAAAGGTCAATCAATTTTTTGTGAGTTTCAATATCTTCTGGATAAATTTCTAAAATTCCGTTTAATTCATCGAAAGCTTCAGGATAATTTTCCATTTCAATTTGAATATCTGCTAATTTTGATTTTATTTGTAATAACTCGTGATTATTTTCAGTAAGTTGTTCTAATTTTTTCAAGATTTTTGCAGCAGAAATTTTTTGATTTGTTTCAAGATAAATTTCGCTTAAATCTTTTACTGCAAGTGCATTTTCAGGGTCTTTTTTAATAATTTCTTGTAGTTCGTTTATTGCTTTGGCGTATTGGTTAATTTTTTTGTAGCATCTTGCAAGTAGAAGTCGAACGTCGTTGTTTGAATCATCTTTTATAAGTACGCTTAAACATTCTTTTATTGCGTCATAAATACTGTCATCGCTGTAAAGAGCTTTTGCAAGTAAAGCTCTAAGTTCTATGTAATCAGGTTTTGCTTCAAGATATTTTCTTGTTAGCTTTTGAACTAATTTGTATTTTTTTTGTTTGAATAGAATTTTTGCTTGTTCAAGGATATCTTTTTTAGAGATTTGTAATTCTTTTTTAGGAGTTTTTGTATTACCAGTTAAAAGCACTAGATAAATCAAATAAATAAGCGCTAAAGCTGAAATAATTGCTACTAAAAAAACGAATAAATTTGTTGACATGAAAATCCTTTTTTATAATCCTATCCTTGGTGTAAATTTTTCACAAAACCTTTACTTTTTCTAAAAAATTATTATAGTGATAGTATATGCGAAATAAATTAATATGTCTACTCTCCATATACATGATTTTTTCATCGGTAGTAAGTGCTGATGAAATAAATTCCAGTACAGATTGGGGAACATTATCTGGCGCAGAAAATGCTTGGGACGGACAAAAAATTATTAAACCAGGAGATTATGACGCGGTAGTAAACGAATTAGAAAAACGTAAGAACGCGAAGAAAATAAAGGCTAATAAAAAGGCTGGACAAGCTTTGATGAAAGGAACAGAAGCAAGTGAGCATGACTTTCTTAGCAACTTTGTTGAGCAATATCCATTACTTAATCTTACAGTTCCTATAAAAACCTCTGCGGGAGAAATTCCAACAGGGCATTACAAGGTTATAGGAGTTAAAAAAAATGGCAAGGTAACAATAAATTTGTGTCAAGCGTATGATGTTGTAGGAAAATTTCCTGCGATAGAAACGGAAGATGATTTTAATTCAGAAGAAATAAACTTTGTAAAAATAGAACCAGTTGCGGAGAATGTTTTAAAATTAATGTATGGTTCTATGAAGTTCAATGCTTATGCGTATTTAACGTATTAAATAGGTATTTTGAATATAAACGTCTTATCGTTTTAAATAAAAAACAAACAAATTAAAAAGGCGGATTAACCATTTCCGCCTTTGATAAAAAACTCTCAACTATCTTAACTATCTCACAATCTCTTAATATTTACACATACAGCCATTTTCTTCTACACTATTTAATCACTACCGTTGACCGTACGCGTTAACCAATTTGGTTTGTCTATTTAACCGCAACCAATTTTTGTTGAAAACTTGTTTCTGCGTTCATCATTCTAGCATTAGCCATAGCCATTGAACGTCTTTTTTTAGCGCCTCTTAAAATAAATTCTACGCCATTATAAATATTGCAACTTGGAGTTTCGATTTTTTTTAACATATACACATTCCTTTCATTTGATTTATGAAATTTGATTTAACTTACATACTTTTTATCGGCAGACTTTTTTTCAAACTTTAGCTTTTTATGTTTTTTGTTTACATATTGTTACAAATAATGTTTGTAACAATAATAAATAAACAAATGACAAATCGTTTTTAGCAAGTTATTATTGAACTAAGGGGAAATGTTAAAAATGAATGAAACTAGTTTAAAAAATAATACAATTAACTTTAATGATGATGTTGGGGCAGCTTTATTAAGGTCAATTTTATTAGCAAAAAATTCTGTACCGCCTTTTCACAAACGTGTTGCAGACAATTATGTTGTTATAAAAAGAATGTATAATTTTCATACTGTGAAAGCAACTGTAACTTTATCAGAGTATGAATTATTAAAAAAATACGACATGGCTCCACTTGAAGGAACTACAATTCAAAAAATGAATGAAGAAATTGAATTTTTGAAAAAGTGGTCAACGGCTCAAAATCAAGCATTAGTTGAAGATGCAAATGACATTATGATAATCAGAGCTAAAGAATTGAAAAATATAAGCGCAAGTGCTTATGTTAATATTCCAAATGAAATATATAACGGCTACAAAGCTTTAGACAAATATTTTGAAGAAATCACAAAATTTTATAAATAAGAATTATGAACCGACAAGACTTTATAAACGCAAAGAGAATTGTAATCAAATTAGGCACAAATGTTTTAAGGAATGACGACGGAGAAGCTTCGCTTCCGCGCCTTTATTCTTATATTGAAGATATTTCGAAATTAGTTAAACAGGGTAAAGAGGTTATTCTGGTTACTTCTGGCGCAGTTGGCTTGGGTAGAAAAAAACTTGGCGTGGAAAAATCTGACGATATCGTTTTAAAACAGGCATGTGCTGCGATTGGACAATCAAAATTAATGTCTATTTACGAAGACGGATTTGAGGCTTATGGCGTTAATACAGCGCAAGTTCTTTTGATTGAAGATGATTTTGCACAAAGAAAAAGATATCTGAATTTAAGAAATACATTAAATCGTTTGTTGGAATTGGGCGCAGTTCCTGTTATTAATCAAAATGATACCGTTTCAACTTTAGAATTAGAAACTTTATATAAAGATGCGCATGTTTGTTTCTCAGATAACGATAAACTTTCTGCACTTGTTGCAAGTGAATTAGACGCTGATTTATTAATAATTTTATCTGATGTAAACGGGCTTTATGACAGTAATCCAAAAACAAATCCTGACGCAAAAATTATCAAAGAAGTTCAAGATGTTACTGATGAAATCCTAGAATTAGCTTCTGGCGTATCTGACGGCGGTCGTGGTGGAATGAAAACAAAACTTGAAGCTGCAAAACAAGTAACTCGCTTTGGCGGTAAGGTTTTGATTGCAAACGGCAAATTACCACGCGTTATAAACGAAATTTTCAATGCTAATGACGTAGGCACAATGTTTTTGCCGACTGACGAAAGCCTTTCTGGTAAAAAACGCTGGATTGGTTATGCAACAAATATTATTGGAAAAATTGTTGTAAATGAAGGTGCTAAAAAAGCAGTTTTAGAAAAAGATTCCAGCCTTTTGCCAATTGGGGTTACACAAGTGATAAATGATTTTAAAAAAGGCGAAGTTATTTCAATTTTAGACGAAAATAATCAAGAATTTGCTCGTGGAATGGTGAATTACAATTCAGAAGCATGCTCAAAAATTTTAGGTTGTCATTCTGATGAAATTTTAAAAATTTTAGGATATAAAAATTACGACGCTATTGTAACTCGCGATAACATTACTATTTTATAGGATATAATTATGGATTTTGAAAATATTGTGAAACAAGCCAAAACTGCAAGTCTTGAAATGGCAGAATTAACGACGGATATTAAAAATGAAGCTCTTTTAAATATTGCAGAGGCTCTTGAATTGAACAAAGAAAAAATATTTGAAGCTAATAATTTGGATTTGGAGCAAGCAAAAGATAACGTATCTCCTTCTGTTTATAATCGCTTAAAATTAGATGAAAATAAAATGCGCGATATGATACAAGGCATTAGAGATGTTGTGTTACTTGAAAATCCAATTGGCAAGACACTTTTAGCCAGACAACTTGATAATGGTTTGAATTTATATAAAATTTCTTGTCCAATTGGTGTTATTGGAATTATTTTTGAAGCAAGACCTGATGTTATTGCGCAAATTTCTTCACTTGCAATAAAATCATCTAATGCAGTTCTTCTAAAAGGCGGTAAAGAGTCTGTAAACACGAACAAAACGATTTTATCAATAATAAATTCAGCATTAGAAAAAGTTGAAAATTTTCCAAAAAACGCATTATCGCAAATTTTTACGCACGACGAAGTTAATGAAATGCTAAAATGCGACAAATATATTGATTTAATTATCCCTCGCGGTGGAAATAAGTTAGTAAAATTTATTAAAGAGAATACAAAAATTCCTGTTTTGGGACATGCCGATGGAATTTGCCATATTTTTGTCGATGAAAACGCTGATTTTGAAAAAGCAAAAAAAGTAATTATCGACTCAAAAACTCAATATCCAAGCGCTTGTAACGCGGTTGAAACTTTATTAATCCATGAAAACTTTACACAAAAAGAGGATTTGTTAAAAGAATTAAAAAAAGCCGAAATAACACTTGTTGCAAATCCTGAAATTTGGGCTTTTGAACATGGCGATAAAACTTTAGCATATAAAACAGTAAAAAATCTTGATGAGGCAATAAATCATATAAATACTTATGGTTCAGGCCATACAGATTGTATTTTGACAGAAAACGCTGAAAATGCGGATAAATTTATGCAAAAAGTAGATTCAGCTGGAGTTTATCATAATGTTTCAACTCGTTTTGCAGACGGTTTTAGATACGGTTTTGGTGCAGAAGTTGGAATTTCAACAAATAAAACACACGCACGAGGCCCTGTTGGTTTAGAAGGTTTAACTATTTATAAATATAAATTAATTGGAAATGGACATATCGTAAAAGATTACGTTGAAGGCAAAAAGCATTTTTGTCATAAAGATTTATAATAGTCCGCAATTATTAATTGTTCTGTTCGGCAGAGTCGAAAATCCATGTCTTACTCGCTCACTCGCGCGTCTTGGATTATTCGGGTACGCATAGCCTTTGTATTTTCGCTTTTAATTTTCGCTTTGCTCAAATTAGCGCTTAAAAAGGCTATTTGCTCTTACGGGCTGGGTTCGCATACGCTCACACGGCGCCCTACCGAAAATCCAAAAAAAGCCCGAAAGCGAAGCTTTCGGGCTTTAACCTTGAAGATATAATCAAACTTCAAACATTCGATTAAACTAAGTTTAATGCGATTGATGGAGCTTGGTTTGCTGTTGCTAACAAACTTGCAGATGTTTGTTGAAGAATTTGTTGTTTGATGTAGTTTGAAGATTCTTCAGCGATATCTGCGTCTTTAATCAATGAACTTGCAGATGTTAAGTTTGTTTGCATAACGTGAGCTGAATCCATTGCTGATGTGATAGCAGCTTGAACACCACCGATTTGAGTTTTACGGTCTGTAATAGTATTAATAGCAGTGTCAACTTTTTCTAAGAAAGCACGAGCTTCTGAATCTTTTGTAAATTCTGTAAATGCTTCACCCAATAATGTTTCTGATTTTGCATCAGCGAACAATCCTTTTGCTACTTTAATTTGTTCAGCATCACTGTGAGTAATACCAACTTGAAGAACGATATCTTCGCCAATTGAACCGTTTAAAAGTTTTTTACCATTGAAGTCAGTTGAAGCAGCAACACGATCAATTTCGCCCAATCTGGCTTTAATTTCTGTGTTAATTGCTTTCATTGCATCTGCACCATAAGTACCATTTGCAGCTTGTTCAACCAAATCTCTAACACGAACTAAGTTGTCAGAAATTGTAGTCATAACACCTTCTGTTGTATCCAACATTGAAGCACCCATTTGAGCGTTGCTTTGAGCTACTTTCAATGATGATACTTTGTAATCCAAGTTTGTTGATACTGCCAAACCTGCAGCGTCATCTTTTGATGAATTGATTTTCAAACCTGTGGACATGCGTTGCATTGCAGTGTTCATCTTGCTTGTAGCATTGTTCAATGCTTTTTGTGCTGTTAACGATGGAATGTTTGTGTTTACTGTAATTGCCATAATAGATCTCCTTTCGTGATTGATACACTACATCCTTGCAGTGTACTGTTATGCTTGCGCATAACGGTTAGCTTGACAACATATACACATATATCTTATGTATATTATGATTATTCCACGGAAAAATTTTTTCATAACAGCATGATGAAGTTATCGTTACAATCGTTTACAAAACAAGTATTTATATTACACTTGTTGTTTTATAGCAAATTTATTATGCATATCGTCGTCTGACAAATTATCTGCATTTTCGCTTTTAATTTTCGTTACACTCAAATTAACGTTCAAACAAGGCTATTTGCTCTGACGGGTTTCGCTCGTTTCACTCACTTCACCCTATCGAAAATCCATGTCTTACTCGCTCATTCGCACGTCTTGGATTATTCGGGTACGCATAGCCTTTGTATTTTCGCTTTTAATTTTCGCTTTGCTCAAATTAGCGCTCAAAAAGGCTATTTGCTCTTACGGGCTGGGTTCGCATACGCTCACACGGCGCCCTACCGAAAATCCATGTCTTACTCGCTCGCGTAAAAAAAAGCCCGAAAGCGAAGCTTTCGGGCTTTAACCTTGAAGATATAATCAAACTTCAAACATTCGATTAAACTAAGTTTAATGCGATTGATGGAGCTTGGTTTGCTGTTGCTAACAAACTTGCAGATGTTTGTTGAAGAATTTGTTGTTTGATGTAGTTTGAAGATTCTTCAGCGATATCTGCGTCTTTAATCAATGAACTTGCAGATGTTAAGTTTGTTTGCATAACGTGAGCTGAATCCATTGCTGATGTGATAGCAGCTTGAACACCACCGATTTGAGTCTTACGGTCTGTAATAGCTGTAATAGCAGTGTCAACTTTTTCTAAGAAAGCACGAGCAGCAGCAGCATCTGTTAAATTTGCAAATTTCGCGTTTTCACCCATTAAAGCGCTTGCTGTTGCTTTTTTAAACAAATCTTTGCTAATTTTAATTTGTTCAGCATCATCTTTAGTAATACCAACTTGAAGAACGATATCATCTTTAATTGAACCGTCTAAAAGTTTTTTACCGTTGAAGTCAGTTGATGCAGCAACACGATCAATTTCGCCCAATCTTGCTTTAATTTCTGTGTTGATTGCAGCCAATGCATCTGCACCATAAGTACCGTTTGCAGCTTGTTCAACCAAATCTCTAACACGAACTAAGTTGTCAGAAATTGTAGTCATAACACCTTCGGTTGTATCCAACATTGAAGCACCCATTTGAGCGTTGTTTTGAGCTACTTTTAATGATGATACTTTGTAATCCAAGTTTGTTGATACTGCCAAACCTGCAGCGTCATCTTTTGATGAATTAATTTTCAAACCTGTGGACATGCGTTCCATTGCAGTGTTCATCTTGTTTGTAGCGCTGTTCAATGCTTTTTGTGCTGTTAACGATGGAATGTTTGTGTTTACTGTAATTGCCATAATAGATCTCCTTTCGTGATTGATACACTACATCCTTGCAGTGTACTGTTACGCTTGTACGTAACGGTTAGCTTGACAACATATACACATATATCTTATGTATATTATGATTATTCCACGGAAAAATTTTTTTATAACAGCATGATGAACTTATCGTTACAATCGTTTACGAAACAAGTATTAATCTTACACTTATTGTCTTACAGCAAATTTGAAAGGCTAAAAGTTAGTTAAGAAAACTCTTTATGACCTTTGTCTGTGCCTCAAACTCAAGTAAAAATGCATCATGACCTGCTGGGGATTGAATTTCTAAAAAAGAAACATCTTTGCCTGTTTTCATTAATGCATTAACAATTTCCTTGGATTGTTTTGGCGGAAATAACCAATCTGAGGAGAAACAAATTATTAAAAATTTTGAATTTGATTTTTCAAAAGCCTTTTCTAAAGAAGAATATTTTTGCGCGATATCAAAATAATCGCAAGCTCTTGTAATATATAAATAACTATTTGCATCAAATCTGTTTACAAAGGTTTGCCCTTGATGTTCGAGGTAACTTTCAACTTGAAATTCAATGTTAAAGTCAAAATTTGGTTTATCTTTATCCTGTAATTTTCTTGCGAATTTATTATGCATAGCGTCGTCTGACAAATAGGTTATGTGTCCTATCATTCTTGCGATTGCAAGTCCTTTTTCTGGAAGTTCTTTGCCATAATAATTTCCATCATTAAAATTTGGGTCAGAAAGAATTGCATTTCTACCAACTGCATTAAAGGCAATATTTTGCGCAGATAAACGGGCAGAAGAAGCAATAATTATACTATTTGTAACTATTTCAGGATATTTAATCGCCCATTCAAGAACTTGCATACCGCCCATAGAACCGCCTGCAACAGTCAGTTTTTTTATCCCTAATCTGTCAATTAATTCTTTTTGAACTTTTACTGTATCTTCAATTGTTATAACAGGAAAATCAAGTCCCCACTCTTTGCCAGTTTTTGGATTAATTGAATTTGGTCCGGTTGTGCCTTTACAGCCTCCAAGAATATTTGAACAAATTACAAAATACTTATCTGTATCAAAAGCCTTGCCTGAACCTATCATGTTATCCCACCAGCCAGCTTTTTTATCACCCTTGTGATATCCACAAGCGTGCGCATCACCTGTTAATGCATGCATGATTAAGATTGCATTATCTGCATTTTCGTTTAGATTTCCGTAAGTTTCGTAAGCGACAGTTACATTTTCTAATGATTTTCCGCAATCAAGTTCAATAGTTTTGTCTAATGTTACATACTTTGTTTCAACGAAATTTTCCATATAATATTTATCGCATAAAATAAATTTGTTGTATATATTTTGTCGAAAATATTATTTTTGATATAATATTTTCAGAAACAATTAACTAAAAGGAACAAAAATATGAGCGGACATTCAAAATGGGCTACAACAAAGCATAAAAAAGCAAAAGTTGATTCACAAAGAGCAGTAGTTTTTCAAAAATTTTCAAGAGAAATAATCGTAGCATCAAGACTTGGTGGCGGTGATTTGAAGGCAAATTTCCGATTAAGAACTGCGGTTGAAAAAGCAAAAGCAGCAGGACTTCCAAACGATAACATTAAACGTGCTATTGAAAAAGGAACAGGTGCAGGTGCTTCTGAAAATTATGAAGAATTAACTTATGAAGGATATGGCGCAGGCGGTGTTGCTATTGTTGTCGAAGCCATGACTGATAACAGAAATCGTACTGCAGGTGATATCAGAAGTTATTTTACAAAATTCAATGGTAATTTAGGTGAAACAGGTTGTGTAGGCTGGATGTTTAAACAATATGGCATGATTACTTTCCCTAAATCAGTTGATTACGATAAACTTGTTGAAGAAGCTATTAATTTAGGCGCAGAGGATTTCTTAGACGATGATGAAGAAGAATACAAAATTCTAACATCAGTTGCAGATTTGCAAACAATTTCAGAAGGTTTAGAACAAGCGGGTTTTGAACATACAACTGCGGAATTTACAAGAATTCCTGAAAATACAATTGAAGTTACAGACGAAAAAACTGCCACATCATTAATGAGATTAATTGATAAACTTGAAGAACACGATGATGTTCAAAATGTTTATTCAAATGCAGATATTCCTGATGATGTAATGGAAAAAATTGAAGGAAGTTATTAGCGGATTTTCGGTAGGGTGAAGTGAGTAAAACGAGCGAAACCCGTCAGAGCACATAGCCTTATTTGAGCGCTAATTTGAGTATAACGAAAATTAAAAGCGAAAATGCTAAGGCTATGCGTACCCGAATAATCCAAGACACATACATATTAAAGGCAGAGGTTTGTTTAACAAACCTCTGCTTTTTAGTTTTTAGTTTTATTTTTGTAAAGAATTATTTAACAAACTAGCAAAAAAAATTATTACACTTTTTATATAGGCAAAAATTACAGATAGGAGAAGGAAAATGGCAGGTATAACACCAATTACAACCGCTGAATACAAAAATAACAAGTTTGCAGTTTTGAATGAACAAATTTACGGATATAAACATGGTATTCGCCCCCTAGTTTTACAAACAATGCAAATGGAAGATAAAGATGCTATTGAAAAACGTTTAAAACGTGATAATTTGAATTATCATCTTCAACCAGCTCCTGGCGGAAAAAATTTGAACGTATTTTTAGGCGATAAACCTTGTGTTGACGTGGTAAAAACTTTTGGTGATACACCTTTAAATAAATTAACTCCAGAAAAAGATTTTATTTTGGGTGTTTTGTTAGGTTATGATAAAACTAAACAATGTGAAAGATATTTGAAATTGAAAGAAAAAGAAGCATCACAAAATAAATTGAATGTTGTTGCATAATATTGAGCAATAAGCAAAATAATTAAATTTTCTAATAATTCATTAAAATTCATTAAGAAAGGCGATTTTGATAAAATCAAAATCGCCTTTCTTTAACTTTTTTAATTATCTACTATTCTTTAGTGTATTCTGCGTCAATTACGTCATCATCGCCCTTGTTGTCTGATGATGAATCTGAACTTGCAGATTCTGAAGAACCAGCGTTTGCACTTTCGTCTTTTTGTACTGCTTCATAAGCCTTTTGAGAAATGCCAAACATTGTTTGTTGCAATTCTTCTGACAATTTCTTAACTTCTTCTGCTGGTTTATTTTCATCTAAAGCTTTTTTCAAAGTTTCTTTTTGTTCATTTAATTTTTCTTCGTCAGCTTTATCAATTTTACCTTCAAAGTCTTTCACTATTCTTTCAGCAGATGTGATTAAAGAGTTTGCATTATTTTTAATTTCTGCTTCTTCTTTTTTCTTTTTATCTTCTGCTGCGTTTGCTTCAGCTTCTTTAACCATTTTATCAATATCATCTTCTGATAAGTTAGATGAGTTTGTAATTGTGATTTTTTGTTCTTTATTTGTAGCTTTATCTTTAGCTGAAACATTTACGATACCGTTAGCATCAATATCGAATGTAACTTCGATTTGAGGAATACCGCGCATTGCAGGAGCAATACCTTCAAGTCTGAACATACCTAAAGATTTGTTATCCTTAGCCATTGGTCTTTCACCTTGTAAAACTTGAATATCTACTGCTGTTTGGTTGTTTTCTGCTGTTGAGAATACTTGTGATTTTGAAACAGGAATTGTTGTGTTTCTTGGAACAAGTGCAGTCATAACGCCACCTAAAGTTTCAATACCTAATGTTAATGGAGTTACATCTAACAATACGATATCTTTAACTTCACCAGCAAGAACACCTGCTTGAATTGCAGCACCAACGGCAACAACTTCATCAGGGTTTACTGATTGGTTAGGGTCTTTGCCTGTGTAATCTTTTACTAATTGTTGAACTGCTGGAATACGGCTTGAACCACCAACTAATACAACTTCGTTGATTTCTGATTTTGAAATTCCTGCGTCTGTAATAGCTTGTTCAACTGGTTTTTTGCATCTTTCTAACAAGTCATGGCAAAGTTCTTCGAATTTTGCACGAGTTAATTGCATATCTAAATGTTTTGGTCCGTTTGCATCAGCAGTAATGAATGGTAAGTTGATGTTTGTTTCAACTACTGATGACAATTCACATTTTGCCTTTTCTGCTGCTTCTTTAATACGTTGCATTGCTTGTTTATCATTATTTAAGTCAATGCCTTCTGCTTTTTTGAATTCTTCACAAATCCAATGCATAATTTTTTCATCAAAGTCATCACCACCTAAGTGAGTATCACCTGATGTAGAAAGAACTTCGTGAACACCATCACCGATTTCAAGGATAGATACATCAAAAGTACCACCACCTAAGTCGAATACTAATACTTTTTCAGGTTTTTCTTTTTCAAGACCATAAGCCAAAGCTGCTGCAGTCGGTTCGTTCACAATACGAAGAACATCTAAACCTGCAATTTTACCAGCGTCTTTTGTTGCCTGACGTTGTGCGTCGTTAAAATATGCTGGAACTGTGATTACTGCTGATGTAACTTTTTCTCCTAAGTAGCTAGAAGCATCATCAGCTAATTTTCTTAAAATCATTGCTGAAATTTCTTGTGGTGTGTAATCTTTTCCATCAATATTTTTTTTGTAATCTTCGCCCATGTGTCTTTTGATTGAAGCGATTGTTTTATCTGGGTTAAGAATTGCTTGTCTTTTTGCTAATTGACCAACTAATCTTTCTCCAGTTTTTGAAAAACCTACGATAGAAGGAGTTGTTCTCATACCTTCTGCGTTTGCGATTACGGTTGGTTTACCACCTTCCATAACGGCAACTACTGAGTTTGTTGTACCCAAGTCAATACCAATTGTTTTTGCCATTTTTAATGCCTTTCTTTATTTATTATTAATTACTTTTTTCTCTACATTTACTATATTAATATCATTTTTGTAAAAACCTTAAAAAATAAACAAAATATTAATATTTCATGTTTGAAGTATAATTGTTGAAGATAAAATTTTAATTTAAAAGGTAGTTAAAAATGAAAACAGCTATATATCCTGGAAGTTTTGACCCGATTACAAATGGGCATTTAGATGTGCTAAAAACAAGTTCGGAAATATTTAACAAGGTAATTATTGCAGTTGCTTATAACCCAGAAAAGAAAAATTCTGGACTTTTATCGGTTGATGAACGAGTTGAATTAATTAAAAAATGCGTAAAAGACTTTGATAATGTGGAAGTTGATAGTTTCGAGGGGTTGACCGTTAATTATGCAAAACAAAAAGGCGCAAAAGTCTTAATTCGTGGATTGCGCGCGGTATCTGACTTTGAATTTGAAATGCAATTATCTCAAACAAATAGTGCAATAGAAAAAGATATTAAAACAATCTTCTTAACAACAAGACCAAAATATAACTTCATTTCTTCAAGTTCAGTAAAAGAGGTAATAAGTCTTGGCGGAGATGTTTCAAAATTTGTTCCAGAAGTCGTTAACTCATATTTGAAGGAAAAATTTAAAAACTGTTAAAACATGGTTTGACAATTGAATTTAGACTGTTGTAAAATAAAATTATTACACTAGTGCGAAAGGTTATATTAAAGAAATGAGCGTTCAAAATAATAGTATATATAATTTATTGAGCAGACTTGTTATCATTCTTGATAAAAGTTTTCCAATTTTGCCAAATTATTTGGTTGCCGTAAAAATAAAAGATGTAGAAGACATTGTAGATAGTATTTATGGCGCTTTACCACAAGCAATTCAAGAAGCAAGAGGAATTTTAAGAAGAAAAGAAGAATTACAAACTGAAGCTCAACAAAACGCTGAAAAAATTATTCTTGATGCAAAAAATGAAGCTGCAAGATTGTTAAGTGAATCAGAACTGTTAAGACAAGTTCAAAGTGAAGCTGAATTGATTAAAGAACAAGTTATTGCTGAATGCGAAGAAATTAAAAGAAAAGCTCTTGAAGATGCTGAAAACTTTAGAAATCAAGCTCACGATGATGCTATGAGAACAAAAGAAGGTGCTGACGCTTATGCTGAACAAGTTTTATCAGGTGTTGAAAATAATTTAAGTCAATTGCAACAATCTGTTAAATCTGCACAAATTTACATGGAAAGATTAAGAGCTGAATCAAACGGCGGTTATGACCCTTTAAAAAATAATTATCCAAAAGAACAAATGGCTCAAAATCCTGATGATTTCAGAATTGAATAAATAGAATTAATTCAAATAAAAAAACTGGTCAGATGATGAAATCATCTGACCAGTTTTTTAACAATTGTTAAATCTTAAAGTTTAAGCGATAGCAGCTTTTGCAGTTTCTAAAACTACTTGGAAAGCCTCTTTATCGTTTACTGCTAAATCAGCAAGCATTTTTCTGTTTACTAAGATATTAGCTTTTTTGCAAGCATTTACAAATCGAGAATAATTCATACCGTTTTCTCTAACAGCAGCATTAATTCTGATAATCCATAATCTTCTCATGTTGCGTTTTGTATTTCTTCTATCTCTGTAAGCATATTTTAATGCTTTCATTACAGCGCAGTTAGCAACTTTAAATATTCTGCTTCTTGCACCTTTGAAGCCTTTAGCTAATTTTAAGATTTTTTTATGTCTGTTGCGACATACATTACCGCGTTTTACTCTCATTGTCCACTCCTATCTTGAATACTTCTTGTATGGTAACTCTTTTGAAACTAAATCTACTTGTGAAGCAGCGATTTCAGTTGTTTTGAACAACTTTCTCTTTCTGCTAGAAGATTTGTTTGCTAATAAGTGGCCAATTCCTGCTTTTCTGCGAGTAATTTTGCCTGTTGCTGTTACTTTGTAACGTTTTGCACCAGACTTGTGTGTTTTCATCTTTGGCATTTTGTTTCTCCTTTTTACTTGTGTAAATTCGCCTACGTAAAGCATGGCATACCAACGCCATAACTTCCGATTTACGGTGTATATTTATGATATAACATCAAAAAATTTTATCAAGTATCATGTTAAATATTATTGCTTAATTATTGATAAATCTTTTGCTAAAAAATCTTTTAAGTCTGTAATATCTCTTAAAACTGCGTAAGCACCTGCTTGTTTCATACAGTCAATAAGGGTTTGAGATTTGTCTTGCGGTGGAAGACAGCCTATTGGTGTTACTCCACCTGCTTTTCCTGCAAGAATATCATCTACTGTATCGCCCATATAATAAATTCTATCACTTGAAATGTTTGATTTTATTATGTTTACACCTTTTGGGTTTGGTTTTTGAAACCCTTCGCCAACATGTTCATAACCAATTATTTGGGAGAAAAATTCAAAAATCTCTAATTTTTTTAATGTGTATTTCGCTTCGTGTTCATAACGACCTGTAAACACTGTTAAATTGTAGTCTTTAGATAAATCTGCAAGGTAATTTTTGTCTAAAATGGCTTCTTCTATGTTAATATAACCTTCATAATTTTCATTGCAATAGTGTTCAGCATAATATTCTTGTAATGATTTATATTCAACCTCAAATCCATTTTTTTTGAAAAGATACATTAATAAATCCCAGTCATTATTGTATCCGCCAAGGTGTTTAACTGGTTTTACATCTATATCGTAGTCTATTTTTTGTCCTGTAAAATATTCATAACATTCTACTAAAATTCTGCAATAGGATTTTGAGGTATCAATGATTGTTCCGTCCATGTCGAAAATCAATGTAGGCTTCATAGTCGATGTCCTTTCTTAAAAAATCTTTTATAATGATAGCATGAAGAAATTTCTATTTATAGTTGTAGGATTTTTGTTAATGCAATCGACCGCGTTTGCGTTAGATGTTGTTTATCCTGCAAAAAAATATGTAAGGATTAATTCTTCTGCGACATTTTTTGTTGGTTCTGTTAATCGTGGCGAAAAATTATTTATAAATGATGAAGAAATTAATGTTCATAGGACAGGAGCTTTTGCTCAACAAGTTAAATTAAAGGCAGGTTTGAACGAATTTGTTTTAAAATCAGACAATAAAATTTTATCTTATACCATTGAAAGGTCTTTATCTGGTGGAAGTTATAAGCC
Organism: uncultured Candidatus Melainabacteria bacterium; assembly: GCA_934699705.1. Classification (GTDB taxonomy): domain Bacteria; phylum Cyanobacteriota; class Vampirovibrionia; order Gastranaerophilales; family Gastranaerophilaceae; genus UBA6984. The sequence continues at coordinate 11,463 of CAKUXD010000011.1, read as the reverse complement.
AGCTGTTTTTCGACCTTTTGAATATCCTTTAAATGTTGAAATATCACGTGATGGAGCGCCTTTACGTACAACGGCGGTTCAAAATGGAATAAATAGGATTTCTCATTTCCAACGTGGTATGCACTTGAAGGTTAATGGTGAACTGGGAGATATGTACAAGGTCGAACTTGCTCCTAATTCTTACGCGTGGATTGCAAAATCAGATACTAAGGTCGTTTTACAACCTTATGAAAGAGCTTTTTTATATGATTACAGAAGTAAAGAAACTGATGATAAGTATATTTATGAATTTGCACTTTCTAAAAAAACGCCATATTCAATTTCTGAAGGCGATGAAATGATTTTAAAAATTTTTAATGTTGGTGCTAATGAAAATAATACTGCGGTTTTTAGGATAAAATTAAATCAAAGATTAATGGGTTATGATTTAAAATATAAGGGTACAACTCTTGTTTTATCTATAAAAAAAGAACCAATTTTGAATAAGAAAAAACCTTTAAAAAATATAAAAATAGTTGTTGATGCTGGTCATGGCGGAAAAGAATTAGGCGCTATCGGTTGTTGCAGAAATTATGAAAAAGATTTTAATTTATCTATTTCAAAATATTTGGAACAGGATTTGCATAAAATGGGCGCAAATGTTTATATGACGCGTAATAACGACAAATTTGTTTCTTTGAACGATAGAGTTAAATATACAAACGAAAAAGATGCTCAAATTTTTGTAAGTATTCACGCAAATTCACTTCCTGATAATATAAACCCTCAAACAAGACGTGGTTCAAGCGTATTTTATTTTTATGATGAAGCAAAACCTTTATCTGAGGCAATTTTAAATTCTGTTTCAAAAAATATGAATGTCAACATAGAAGGAGTTAAGCAAGCAAGTTTTGCGGTGGTTAGAAATACTTCTGCAGTCAGCGTTTTGGTTGAAACAGCTTATGTTATAAATCCTGATGACAACGAGCTTTTAATGAACGATAATTTTAGAAAAATGTATGCTAAAGCAATCGCAGAAGGTATTAAGGATTATGTTTGGCAAAATAAACCAAAATTATCGTGGTTTAATAAACACACAAAAATAGTATTTGAAAAAGTTAGTTAATTATTCATATCGTAATGCGTCGATTGGATTTAGTAAAGAGGCTTTATATGCGGGATAATATCCAAATCCTACGCCGACAATTCCTGAAAATCCAAGTGATAAAATTATTGAAAATAAAGAAATAGAAATTTTCATAGCACCTAGTAAACCGATAATTTCAGAGATTGCACAGCCTAAAATAACACCGATTATTCCGCCAAAAATCGACAATAAGAAGGATTCAAAAATAAATTGTATTCTAATATCGCTTGCTTTTGCACCAATTGCCATTCTAATGCCGATTTCTTTTGTTCTTTCTGTAACAGATACGAGCATAATATTCATAATGCCAATACCGCCAACTAAAAGTGATACAAGAGCAATCACGAATAAAAATATGGACATCGTTCTTGCTGAAGATTTGATTGTTTCTTGCATTTGAGCAAGATTTCTAATTTCAAAGTCGTTATCCTGCGTTTTTCCGATGTGATGTCTATATTTTAAAATTTCTTCAATATCTTTTTGAGTTGTTTCCATAATTTCGTCATCTTGAGCTTTTACCGTAATCATTGAAACTGTTCCAGGGAAAGTTGTACCAAAAACCTTCTTTTGAGCGGTTGTAATTGGTATAAATACTAAATCATCTTGATCATGCCCCATCCCAGATTGACCTTTAGTTTTAAGCAGACCGATAACTTTAAATGGAATTCCGCCAATACGAATAGTTTTGTTAATCGGATCCATATCTCCAAAAAGTTCAGTTGTAACTGTTTGACCTAAAATGGCAACTTTTGTGTTATTTTTAATGTCTTCTGGAATAAAATTTCTGCCTGCTTCAATTTCATAATTTCTGATAAACAAGTAAGGCGCGGTTGTTCCGCCAACAGAAGTTGACCAGTTTTGATTGCCAAATGTAAGTTGTTTGGCTTCTGCTGAATAAGGCGCGATTGCAAGAACACCTGTGGCTTTATTTTCAATTGCTTCAGCATCTTTCAAGGTTAGAGTCGGGCGAGTACCCATTCCCATTCTGACACCGCCACTGCGCGCAGATGCAGAGCGTATCATAAGCAAATTGCTACCCATAGATTCCATATCCTTGGCTATTTGTTCTCTTGAACCTGTGCCGACTGCAAGCATTACAATTACTGCACTTACACCGATGATAATTCCCAAACTAGTTAAAGCTGAACGCATTTTGTTTATTTTTAATGAGCGAACTGACATATTTAATATTGTTTTTAAATCTATCATTTTTGTTTCACCTCATCAGAAATAATATTCCCGTCTTTAAATCGAACAATGCGTTTGCAAAATTCAGCAATATCAGGTTCATGTGTTACTAAAACTATGGTTTTTTTATGTTTTTCGTTTAATTCACAGAAAAAATTCATAATTTCTATACTTGTTTTTGTATCTAAATTTCCTGTCGGTTCGTCTGCAAGTATAATCGGTGCATCGTTTACGATTGCTCTTGCGATTGCAACACGTTGTTGTTGACCGCCAGACATTTGATTAGGCATGTGGTCTTCTCTGTTTTCTAAACCTACAATTTTTAAGGCTTCTTTTGCCTTTGTTATTCTTGTTTGTTCGTCAACACCCTTGTAAATCATTGGTAATTCAACGTTTTCAAGTGCAGAGGTTCTTGAAATAAGGTTAAAACCCTGAAAAACAAATCCTAATTTTTTGTTTCTGATTTCTGAAAGGTTGTCGCTGTCTAAATTTAAAACATCAACTCCATCTAGCAGGTAACTGCCAGAATTTGGTTTATCAAGAGTTCCCAGCATATTCATAAAGGTTGATTTTCCTGAGCCTGAAGCACCCATAATTGCAACAAATTCCCCTTTTTCAATGCTTAATGAAACGTCGTTTAAGGCATTGAAAGAGCTATCGCCTGTTGCATAAGTTTTTATTGCGTGTTTTACTTCTATAAGTGCCATTAGAACATTCTCATTGGCGGTTTTCTGCCACCTTTATTGTCTTTTTTTGCGATTGATTTTCCACTACCGACAATAACTTTATCTCCAACTTGAAGATTTCCTGAGGTTATTTCTGTGTAAGTATCATCATTTGCGCCCGTTTCTATCGTTTCTCTAATTGGTTTTGAATTTCTTAAAATCCAAACACCTTGTGTATCGTATCTTTTGATTTCGCCTTTGGTTACTGGAGTGTATTTTAAAGCTATTGATGGTACACAAAGAGCATTTTCTTTCTTTTGGGTGATGATTGAAACATTCGCTGTCATTCCAGGTTTTAGTTTTAAATCGTCATTATCAACTTTTACTACAACTGTGTAAGTTACTACATTTGAAACGGTTGTAGGAGAAATTCTAACCTGTGAAACGCGACCTTTGAAAACTTGATCTTGATATCCGTCAAGCGTGTAATCAACTTCTTGACCTTCTTTAATTTTACCAATATCTGCTTCTGAAACATTAACTTCAATTTGCATTTCTTTTAAATCTTTTGCAACTGTAAATAGTTCGGGAGCTTGAAAACTTGCTGCAACTGGTTGCCCAGGATCTACGTTACGAGTTACAATTATGCCGTCAACAGGTGAATATATGTATGCAAAAGAACATTGATATTCTGCGTATTCTAAATCTGCTTTTGCTGCGTTTAAAAGAGCTTTATTTGATAGATAATCCGCTTGTGCTTGGTCTAATTCGCTTCTTGCCATGAAATTTCTCGCAACAAGGTTTTTGTATCTGTTATAGGTTTTCAAGCTGTTATCTGTAATAGCTTTTTGTTTTTCATAATTGCTTCTTGTTTTATCAACATTTGCCTGAAGTAAGCTGGTATCCATTTTTGCAATTAACTGTCCTGCTTTAACTTGTGAATTGAAATCAACATAAACTTCCATCATTAAGCCTGATACTGTTGAACCAACGCTAACGGTATTTACAGGATTTATTGTACCTGATGCTTCTACAACTTGTTGAATTGTATGATTGATAACTTTTTCGGTTTGATATTTTTTTGTGTTACTGTAAATTATTTTTACTGCAACTAAAACTACAAGTAATAATATTATTGATATTATTGCGATTTTCTTTTTATTCATTAGTTATCCTTTTTATTTTTTCTTTGTTTTTTGGTTTTTAATTTTTTCTCTTTTAAACTATTTTTATCGTTTTGAACATAAGTTTCATCAACTTTTGCAATTTCAAGTTCTAATTTTGCTTTTGAAACGTTGTAATCAAAAATTAATTTTACGTAATTTTCCTGAGCTTTATTGTAATTTACAATGGCGTCTTGAACTTCTAAAAAATTACCTAAACCCACTTCGTATCTGCCCATTGCAAGTTCTAAGTTTTCATAAGTTTGTTTTACTGCAACTTCTGTAAGCGGAATTTTCTTTTCATACTGAACCATATTTACGTATGCTTTTTGAACATTGAAATAAATGTCTTTAGAAAGTTGATTTACCGCAATGTCAGCGATATTTAATTTTGCTTTTGCTTCATCAACCTTGTATTTTATGTCCATTACGTTTATGTTTGGAAAATCTAAAGTTCCTTGAATTCTAAAGCTATTTGTGTTGTTATCGTTTGCGGTTAAACCATATCCGCCCTTAGCGTTAACATCTGGTAAATACTGGATTTTTTGATATTTTAATTCTTCTTTTAAGGCTTCTTTTGCCGCAATATAAGATTTTAAATCGGGTCTGTGTTCTTTTGCGATTTTTATTGAGTCCTCAAGTGTATAAGGAAATTTTGTAACTTTGTATGCTTCGTTTAAAATTTCATTTTTTTGAACTATCGTTTGATAAGTTGCGCCTTCTTTTAGAACTGGTGCTTCAAATTTTTCTAAATTTTGAGTTGTGTGTTTTAAGGCTACATTTGCATATTTGTTATCAAAATTGAAATTTTCTAATTTTGCAATTGAATATTTTGGTGAATAATCAAGGTACATCGAATTATTTAAGGCTACAACTGCTGTATCATAAGAGTTTTGTGCGGATACAAGGTCAATTTTTGCGTTACTTAGATAAACTTCAGAGTTTACAAGGTCGATTTTTGATTTTAAACCTTCTTCAAAATATGCTTTAGTCTGTTGATATTGTCTTTCGTTTACAAGAATATTGGCTTCTTGAACTTTTATATTTGCAGAGGCGGCAAGAACTGCATAGTAATTCGTTTTTACATTAAAAATGGTTTTAATTATTTCGTAATTTAAGTCATAATCTGCTGCAATTTTGTTTAGTTTGGCTTTTTTAATTCTTGCTCCAACCTTGCCAAAACTAAAGATTAATTGTTTTAAAGAGGCGTCAACACCATAAGAGCTGTCGCTTTCACTTCGTCCTGATGAACTGGAATAACTTCCATAATAACCTGTTCCAAGTGTTAATGATGGGAAATAAGAGGATTTAGATTGTCCTAAAATTGAATTTGCTACGGTTACCAAATCTTGATATTTTTGGATTGAAGGGCTATTTTCTAAAGCAATTTTAATACAATCGTCAAGTGTTAAAGTTGAATTTTCTTTAATATTTAAGGTATTTGTTTGTTCTTCAATCTTAAAGGTTATTTCGTCTTTTGATGTTGTTTTATCATCATTTTTTTCAGTAAAAATACGTTTTAAAAATTTTTTCTTTTGAGTGGTTTGTTCTGTTTGAGTTTTTGTATCGTTTAAATTCGTATCAACAATAGCATTTGCGTTATTTGTAAATGCGAAAAATATAATAAATAGTGATAATAAGATTTTTGTTATCTTTTTCAAACGAAAACACCTTCCTCTAATTATCACCATTATATTATATATATATGAATATTAAAAGTAATTTTACTAATTTGTTATGTATTATTAAGTATTAAAAATTCTATCGCCTGCGTCGCCCATACCAGGGATTATATAACCTTTTTCGTTAAGTCCTTCATCAACGGCAGCTGTTATAATTTCAACTTCTGGGAATACATTATGAATATTTTCAATACCGTCAGGTGCAGCCATAATACATACACATTTTATGTTTGACATCGGAATTTTTTTATCTGCATAAAGTCTTATTGCTTCGATTAAAGAATTTCCTGTTGCAAGCATTGGGTCTGTGATGTAGATGTAGAATTTTTCAGGGTTTGGAGCTTCCATTGGAACTTTATTGTAATACCATACTGGTTTTAATGTCTTTTCATCTCTGTACATACCGATATGTCGTATGCAGGCTTGTGGTAGAATATCAATTGCTTCGTCTGTGAAAATTAAACCAGCACGTAAAATTGGTGAAATAATGATATTTATATCATTTTCAATTGTTTTAACTTTTGTTTTTACAATTGGAGTATCAATTTCTTTTTCTACGAGTGGTAAATTTTTTGCTGCTTCGTACAAAAGTACGCGGGTAATTTTTCTTGTTGCAATTCTTACACCCTGACAATCTGTGTTTTTATCACGCATTGTGCATAAATTTTGTAAAATTACAGGGTTTTCAATAATTCTTACTAAATCTTTGTTCATACTTATACCTCATTATTTCTTTTCTATTTTTTCCAAATCTTTTTGTTTTTTGTCTAACCATTCATTTGTACTGTCAAGTTTTTTCTTTTGCTCAGAATACGAAGGTTTTTCTGTTGATGTAAAATGTACTTCTTTTCCAAATGCTGTACATTTATATGTTATTTGAGCAATTTTGTCAAACATTGAATCAAGCAAACTCAACGCCGAACCAAGTCTTCTGGGTTGTTGAATGATTAAAAAACTTGTATCAGGTGTGATATTTTCGCTCGGTGCATAAATTTCAAGTGATTTTGAACCGCCAAGACCAGTAAATTCAACTGTTACACGTGAACCTTTTGGAATACTTAATCCTTTTGTTGTGATTATGAAATCAACAAAAACCATATCGTTTACAATTTTTACTTTTTTTACATATCCGACCTGAATTCCAAGCATTCTAACTGGAGAACCTTGTATAATTCCGTCAACATCTTGTAAAAATATTTGATAACGATTGAGTTCGTGTGTCTTTTTTGTTTCAAAAAATATTATTGTTCCAACAATGATGAATAAAAACAAAAACCAAATAATAAGTTCAACGAACCAGGGAATATTTTTTTTGTATTCAGTTTTTGTGTTTGTTTCTTTCATTTTTTATCCGAATTTTAATTGGCTTTTTTAATATCTGAAAGGGTTGGGTCAAGAAGTCTTCTTCCAACTCCTTCAAAATACACAGAGCAAAGTTTTTTATTTCCGTAATTTATGAGTTTTTCAACTCGTCCATTTCCGAAATCTTTATGGATTACTAAATCGCCTTTTTCTAATTCAATTTCTGTTCTTGTGCCTGTATTTGCCGGATATACTGGTACAGTCTCAGGTTCTTTAAGGCTTTCTTCTGTTATGTTGTATTGAGATTTGATATCTTGTTCTGGAATTTCTTCAGCAATTTCTTGTCCGTCGATGAAATCGTTTTCGTCTGGTTGAATTTCATCTAAATAAGAATCGTCTTCAAATTCTGCAATATGTTCTTCTTCAACAATTTCAGGTTCTTGATTTTCGTAGATATCAACATCTTGAATTAAATCTAAATCTTCTTCTGTTAAATCATTTGGGTTATTTTCTGCCTCGCCAACATCAATAATTTCTGATTGTTGCTGAGGTTGAGCGGTATTTTCCACAGGCATTTGTTGTGGCTCGATTGATTTAAAAACTGGTGGTACAACTTCATTTGGAGCTTGTTGTTGAGGTTGCTCTTGTTGAGAGTGTGGTTGTTCTTGTTGCTGAGGCTGAGGCATATTTTGTGTTGGCTGAACAACTTGAGGATTTGCCATATAAGGTTGTTGCATATATGGTTGTGGTTGTACAAACGGAGTTTGCATATATGGATTATTCATATATGGTTGAGGTGCAAACATCTGTGGTTGTGGATATATCGGAGGTTGTTGCGGATAGAAAAACTGCGGACCTTGTTGCAGTGGCATCATTTGTGGATATATCATTTGCGACATTTGTTGTTGTAAAACTTGTTGAGAGGCTTGTTGTTGCTGTTGATATGCTTCTTTTTGTAGTTTTTCAACCTCGTGTTTTTGTTGTTGTTCTTTTAATTGTTTTTGTACAAGTCTTTGAGCATCTTCTTGCGACATGGTTGTTTGAGGTGCAACGCTCATTATTTTTGCGCGTTCTGATAGTTTTAATATCAAAGGCATATATTGAGTTGCTTGACCATAGACAACAAATTCTGTTCTGCCCAGAGAGGTTAAGAACGTGTTGTAGCTTGCAAAATCTTGTTGTTGTAACAAAGGTGTAAACAGAATTAAATCTTTTGATAATTTCTTCAATTCTGTGAGGTATTTGTATGAATAGGAACAATTTGTAATTGTATATGCTTTTTTGCATGAGAAAATTTGTTTTAATAATTTTTTATTAGAATTTCCGTTTGTAATTTTTACGAACACATAGTATTCATCAGAAAGTTCTTTGATTAGGCTATAAACGTAAGAAATAACTTCTCTTTGAATATTATCATCAGCTTTTGAAACATTTATAACAGTTGTTTGATTATTTAATAAAGAGTCAAACAAATTTTTGTATTCCATAATATTTCTTGCAAAAATCCCAGCTTCATCGTATCTTACAAGCGCGTTTTTTAATAAAACTAATTCTGGTAATTTTGAGTCATTGTATTGTTTTTCAAGAATGTCAATGAATTTGTTTACAGGAATATATGGTTCTTCAAGGCTTGACAAATAGTATTGAATTTCTAAGAAGGTTTCTTGCAAAATTGCTTTACTTCTTGCACTTTTAAATTCAAGTCCATTTTCGTAAATAAAGTTAATAAGCTGGTTGTTGATTGGCAGGCGGAAGTTTTCTGTCATAGTTAGAGCGTTTTTATCAAAAATACTTTCGCCGTCGGTGTCAATAATAACCGTTTTTTTGCCGTAATTTTTAATTTGTCTGTTTAGGGTTTTTATAGTTAAATCAGTGTTTTCCTGATTTTCGGAACAAATAATTAATTTATTTTCTAAAAAACTTTTATCTAAAGATACCAAAAGGTCATCTTCTATAAATTCGCCGATTAATATTGGGTTTTGCCCCTGAATAAGTCTTAAAAAGTCGATTGAATTTATATTTGTAATCGCGCTGTTTATTGCAGGAATTGAACCTGAATATGTTGTTATAACTCCGTCTTCTGTTACATTAAAATTAATTTTTGCAATAGCAACATTACCGTGTTTGCTTGATTCAAGATGCATGATTTGTCCAATATATGACTCTCGGCTGTCTTTTATCATTACAAATCCGGATAAGAACAAGTTGTCGCTTGTTTCGTAAAAAATTTTTACCAGGTTATTTTTAACCTCGAATATTCTCATGAGTTTGTTCCTTGAAATTTATTTTATCATGAAAAAAATTTAAAAAATGCAAATTTTTTATATTAAATCAAAATTTATAATATAATGGTTTTATGAAAATTTACTCAGAGTTTAATAAACAAAAAAATTTAGTCGTAATTTTAGGATTTTTTGATGGAATTCATTATGGACATAAGGCTGTTATCCAAACGGCTGTAAATTACGCTAAAGAACGTGATTTGCAAACTGCTTTGGTTACGTTTAAAAATGCCCCTTTTGTTTATTTTGGTAAAAAAGAAGCAAAATACATTTTATCAAAACCAGAAAAAGAAAAGATGTTGGAAAATTTCGGGATAGATTTTTTATATGAACTTAATTTTGATGAACACTTGGCAAATTTAACTGCTTCGCAATATTTGGAAACTTTGGTAAATAATTTTAAACCATCTGCAATTGTAACTGGTTATAATCATTATTTTGGGTATAACAAATCGGGAAATGCAGATTATTTGCGCTTAATGCAAGAAAAATATGGTTATAAATATTTGGAAGTTTTACAAATTAAATCTAAAAATGGCGTTGTTTGTTCTACAAAAATAAGAGAAGCTCTGAATAATGGTGATATAAAACTTGCAAATAACCTGCTTGGATATAGGTTTTTTATAAAAAACGAAGTTGTAAAGGGCGCTCAAATAGGTCGCTCAATCGGGTTTAAAACTGCGAATTTAATCTTTCCAAATGATGTTATAGAAATTTCAAACGGCGTTTATGCAGTTGAAGTTGAAATTGATGAAAAAAAATACATGGGTATTGCAAATTATGGCTCAAAACCAACGGTGAAAGATGATGAAAAAAAATTATTAGAAGTCCATATTATAAATTTTGATGAAGATATTTATGGAAAATTTATAAAAGTGAGTTTTTTAGATAAAATAAGAGATGAGAAAAGATTTAATTCTTTAACTCAGTTGAAAGAGCAAATTACAAAGGATATCGAATGTTTAGAGTCGTAATTTTAGGGCATGGTGAAATGCTTTCAAACTTGATAATCGGAACTCAAGACGCAAAATGCAAAATTGTGGGAGTTTTCAGGTATGAAAGATTAAAAACGTGTCGTATTTATCGCAAAATAAAGGATTTTTTATGGCCATCAACAGAATATAGTTATATTAAAAGTTATAATTTGCCTGAAATTAAGTCAAATAGCGCAAATTCAGAGGCGTTTAAAAAGGAATTGTTAAAGCTACAACCTGATATTGTACTTGTTGGAACTTGGTCAGAAATTTTAAAAAAAGATATTATTCAGCTACCAAAAATAGCGATGATAAATGCTCACCCTTCTATGTTACCTAAATACAGAGGTCCAAATCCGTATTTGCAAACGATTTTGCATAAAGAGAAAAATTCAGGACTTACCTTCCATTTGGTAACAGAAAAACTTGATGCAGGCCCGATTTTGTTGCAAAAAACAATCGAAATTAAACCGAACGATACAGGTAAAGAATTAAAGCAAAGAACTGTTCTTACTGCAAGAAGTGCGGTAACAGAGCTTTTGAACTCTTTAGCTGATGATTTTATAATTCCTGTTGATCAAAGTGAAGAACGTGCAACATATTTTCCTCAGATTAAAAATGATGATGTAATGTTAAATTTCAAACAGTCGGCAGAGGATATTTATGCACATATTCGAGCATTTTATCCTTGGGCAAAAACATATTTTGCACATAAAAACAAATTTTTTATCCCAAATCCATATTGTATTGAAATTTTGGAAAATAATACGTCAAAACAAACGGCAGGCATGATTGTTGATAAATCTGTTAAAGATAAGTCTATAACTGTTGTTTGCGGTGATGGAAAATTGTTAAAAATGTCTCACTTGCGCCTTTACGGCTGGCAAAATATATTATTTACAAAATTTTATATTAAATATTTTGTCAAAAAAGGTGATATTGTTGAATAAAACTTTAATCAGGTAGTTAATCGTTTACTGTTCCCTCAAATATAAACTTTATTTAATAAAGTTCTTGAAAAACGTAATTGAATAGTATATACTGGTAGAAAACAAGGAGAATAGTATGAAAAACGTTATGA
>CAKUXD010000010.1 GCA_934699705.1 uncultured Candidatus Melainabacteria bacterium | reverse complement strand
TAATATTCAAAGAAGTTTTGCATACTGTCAAAACGGTTAATAAAGATTAAAAGCAGGGCGGTGATTTCATCACCGCCCTGCTTTTTTGTTTAAATATATTTATCTTATCTGAAATTTACTTGTCTTATTACTTCTTGCGTTGTAAAATTACAGTATGGAATGTGTTGATTTTTATGCAAAAAAAATAGCAATTGTTTTTAATGAAGGGGTTAAAAATCCTTACCCTGTGTTGCAAATTTTAGAACAAATTCTATTGGATAAAGGGGCAAATCCTGAAGTCCTTGAAATGCATGAAATGAAGTATGGATTTGATTTTGTCTTTGCTGTTGGTGGCGATGGAACTATTTTGCATGTTTCTAAGTTCTACGCGATTACTAAAACTCCAGTTTTGGGGATTAATCTTGGCAGATTGGGTTATTTATCTCAGGTTAATTCGGATAATATTAAATATGCAGTCGATTGCGTTTCTGAAAATAAATTCTCCGTTGAAAAAAGAATGATGCTAATTTCTTCGGACAGATATGCTTTGAATGATTTTGTTATTAAAGGTGCTTCTCAAACTAGAACTTCTCGATTTGTTTTATATATCAATGATAAGTTTGTTTGTGATTATATCGCAGATGGTTTAATCGTTTCTACTCCAACTGGCTCGACTGCTTATGGTCTATCTGCTGGTGGACCGATTTTATCGCCTATGATTGACGCAATTGAAATTGTTCCTATTTGTCCACATACTTTAACCGCAAGACCTCTAGTTATACCTGCAAGTGAGAAAATTAAAATTACGACTTCTGCTGATGAAGAAAAGTCGTTTAATTTGATTGCTGATGGCGCAGAAAATCATGTTGTTAATTCGGAAGTTATTATTCAAAAAGCAGATTATTACGCTCATTTGGCTCTTTTAAATGATGATGCCTTCTATTCAGTTTTGCGTGATAAATTACATTGGGGAGTTTCACCAAAAAGCCTATGATTACTTCAATTCACGTTAAAAACTATATCCTGATTGATGATTTGACTGTCGATTTTACTGACGGATTGAATGTTATTACTGGGGAAACTGGCGCTGGAAAAAGTATTCTGATTAACGCTATTGATATAGCTTTTGGTGCTAAATGCTCTAAAGATGTTATTAAAAATGACGCAGAAAAAGCTGTTGTTGAATTGGTTTTAAATAATTATAATCAAAATTGTAAAGAGTTGTTTGATGAAAATGGAATTGATTATGATAGCGAAATTATTTTGTCGCGCGAAATTACGGCTAATTCTTCACGCTCCAGAGTTAATGGAACTTTGGTTAATCAGGATTTTGTAAAATCCTTGAAGGATTTGTTTTTGGATATTCACTCTCAACATCAGACTTATTCTTTTTTGCAACCAAAATCACATATTGTATTGTTAGATAACTATGCAAAAGGCGTATATGGCGAGGATTTGAAAGAATATAAAAACTTGTACAAAGAGTATTTGGCGCTTTTACAGGATTTAGACAGTGCTAAAAATTCAGCGAATGCAACTGAATCTCAAATTGATTTTCTTAAATTTCAAATAGACGAAATTGAACAAGCTCAAATTGAAGATATTACTGAAGAAGAAACTTTAAAACAAGAGCTTACTGTACTTGAAAATGCAGAAAAATTAAAAGAACTTACTCAAAGTGCGTATTGGGCTTTAAACGGTGATGAAGGCTCGATTATAGATGCAGTTTTGCAAATTAAATCAAATATTTCGCGCGCCGTTTCTATGGATAATTCCCTTGAAAATATAGAACAGGAAGTTATTGATTTTGCTGAAAAAGCCAGAGATATCTCCTCAGTTTTGAGAGATTATGCAGGCTCTTTATCTGGCGATGAGCAAAGGCTTAATGAAATCCAAGAACGATTGTATTTGTTTGATAAGTTAAAAAGAAAATATGGCGCAAATTTGGAAGAAGTTTTACAAACTTATCAGGATTTATCAAAAGAATTGAACACTATTGAATATTCTTCCGCTTTAATCGATGAAATTCAAGTAAAAATTGATAAATCCTTGAAAATCTTGAATGAGTTAGCACAAAAAATTTCTCAAAATCGAAAAAATTATGCAAAAGTCTTATCTTCACTTATTGTTGAAGAATTAGAAAAATTAGAACTTCCAAAATCAAGATTTGAGATTAGAATTACGCCGAAAGATTTGTCGTTTGACGGTGTAGATGATGTTGAATTTTATATTTCTACAAATATTTCGCAAGATTTAGCTCCTTTAGCAAAAGTTGCTTCAGGTGGGGAAATTTCTCGAGTTATGCTTGCAATTAAGACGATTTTCGCTAAAGCTGATGAAATTGATACGGTTATTTTTGATGAAATAGATACAGGGATTTCGGGTAAGGCTGCTCAAAGCGTTGCTGATGAGATTTCTGAACTCGCAAATTATCGCCAAATTATTTTAATTACACATCAGGCTATTATTGCATCAAAAGCTAAAAATCATTTGTTTGTTTCTAAAGAACAAACGGATACAACTTCCTTGAAAATTGAAACGCTAGACGAAGATAAAAAAGTTATTGCTATTGCAAGTTTGGCATCTGGTGATACATCAAAATCAGCTTTAGATTTTGCAAAATCACTACTTTCTGCTAATTAAATTTAGTCCTTTTTGTTAATGTTTTTGGCTATACAATGACTTATAATTGAATTAGGTGGAAGTATGTTTAAAAAGTCTTTAATAATGCTAATTCTCTTATTTATCTGTAATTCGGCATTTGCAAGTTGCTCTATTACGGGTGGCGCTTGCAAAATAGATGATATAGTCGTAAAAAATAAAAAAGACGCGATTGTAAAAATTGATAAAAATAATATGAAACAGGTTAAACAAAAGCAAAATCAAGTTAAAAAGCCTTTATTCAAAGTAAATCCTCAACAAAAAAAGCGATAGAATTTCTACCGCTTTTTCTTGCTAAAATATTTTTAATTACGCATTCATAACTTTTTCTAATTGTTTATTAGCTTGAGCCTTAACAGTTGCGTCTTGGTCATTTGTTGCTTCTTTTAATAAGCCTGAAAGATCTTTCTTGTATTCAGGTTTGCTAACATAACCCAAAGATGCAACAGCCGCCTCGCGAATACTAGCGTTAGGGTTTGTTTTTAATTGATTAACAATGCCTGCCATGCCGATTAAATCATCAACCGGAACTGTTGCTTTTGCTACATCTTTAACTTCATCAGCATATAATTTTTGTAATGTAGCAGTTGTAAACATTGCGTATTCTTTGTTTCTTTCTGCTAATTCTTTTTCCTTACCTTGAAGTTTTGATGTGTCTTTCTCCATTATGTTTAATAATGTATCAACAACTTTGTTATCTAAAAGTTCGCCAGCACGCTCTGGAGCGTATAAAGTAACTTCTGACATTGCTTCCATTGCGTCAGCTTGTTCTTCGTAATCAGGGCTTGTTAAAATTGCAATTAAACCATTTAAGTCAATACCAGTTTTCATTTTTTCTGGTGCTACGATTTCTGGTTTTTTATTAACAACTTTTTTATTATCTGTTTTTGGAGCTTCTGTTTTTGCAACTTCTGCAACTTTAGCAGGTGCAGGTTGAACCATAGCTTGTGCAGCTAATGCTTGTGAAGCAGTAATTTCTTTATTTTTTGTTTCCTTTTCATCAGCTTTTTTAGGCTCATATACTGATGCTTTTGGCATGTCATAAACTGAAGGTTGCTTTTTTTCTTCTGTTTTTTGAGCAGGTTTTGCTTCAGGTTTATTTACTTGAACGCCTGCAGGTGTGATATCAATTTTGATTGTCATTGGTTGCATGAACGGATTAATCGGAAAAGCTTGAACCGGTTGAATTGGATTAATCATCATATTTGGAAACATTTTAACCTTTCTATACACACTTATTGATACTGATTTAATGTCTATGAAGGTCAAAAATTGCTAGTATTTCGATATGTTATTACAAAATTGTTACAATTTTATTTTTAATATTAATTACATCAAGGTTTCCAAATTCGAAGATTTTTTCTATATTTTCAGGATTTTTTGAACGCTCACGCATAATTAAAGCCCCAACTATTGCTTCAAGTTGAGCCATTGGCATCATATTTGGCGGAATATCTTCAAATTGATACTCTGTTTTTAATGCGTTTTGTAAAAATTTACAGTCAGCTGGTGTTCTTTCTTTAAAATACGAGCTTAAATTGAGTTTTTGGCGCGTTAAATATAATTCAAATCGGCAAATGTCTATCCCGCTTTGACTAAGATTTCTGAAATACTCACACCCTCTTGTAGAGTATCTTTGTGTCCAGTTATCTCTATTTAATAAATTTTCGTTAGTTCTAACCATTTGATAAGGTTTAGATAAAATTCGCCATTTACCCTCTAACATTGAGTTATCCCAAGGTAACGAAATCGCAATATGAGATTGTTTTAGAGAAGAATAATTATCTAAAAAGAATTGAATATCCTTCATTGAATATTCTTTGTCCAGTAAAATTATTTTGCCTAAATTATCTAAAACCGCAATACCAGTTTCAACGGTTGACGCCATAGACATTGAAATTCCAACGTAATATTCCATGTTTATTGACCTACCATATCAAATTGAGCGTTAATATCTTTTTGCAAAACCTTATTGTTCTTAGGAACGTTTAACCAGTTGTCATCTTCGTTTTTGGCTTGGTTATCCTTAATCGTGGATTGTTCGTATAAAGTTTTATTTTTTATTGATAATGATTTTTGTTTTTCAGTTTCTGTTTCTGCATAAAAATCAGTTGTTGATTTAGCCGTTGAATCTAATGTAATAGTTCTTTCTTTATTATTAGCTTTTAAATTATTTAAAGCTTTTGAACCGTCTTTTATCCTTTGAATTGTCGACATGCGTTCTTTTTGAAAAGCTTCCTGAGCTTTTTTAGATTGTTTCATTATAGAACTTGAAGCATGTTCAAATGATTTGAATTTATTCTTTAATATCAAAATTTCAACACGTCTGTTTTTAGTTCTGCCTTCTGCAGTTTTGTTGTCTGCAATTGGTCGAGTTTCACCATAACCAACTGCAGTAAAGATATTTGGCATGAACTTAAATCTATCAATTAAATATCTAATAATAGAACTTGAACGTGCGCCAGATAATTCCCAGTTTGATGGAAACATAAATGTATTTATTGGTTGGTTATCAGTATGACCTTCAACTCTAATGTAGTGAAGTGCAAATTTTTCACCAATTAATACGCCAATATCATCAAGAGTTTTCATTGCTTTGTCTGTCAATGTTGCAGACGCTGAATAAAATAAAAAGTCATCTTTAAATGAAATTAAAAGACCTTTATCTGTAATTTGTGCATCAACACCTTCCAAATCTCCATTTTGTTTCATTTCATCAATTGCATCTTTTATTTCTTCAAAAGATTTATCTTCATATTTTTGGCTTATATATTCAAGCATAAGTGGTGGAATTATCGCATCAGCAGAGCTTGCATCAAGAATACTATTGCCGTTTTCATCTAAAATTGCATCAGAACCTTCAATTAAACTAGGAGCATTGAAAGCTTTTTTTATGCTATCTTCTAATTTCGCAAATTCTGTGATATCTATTTGAGATAAGGCATAAAGTACTACGAAAGTTGCGAATAATAAAGTGATAAAATCACCATACGAAACAAGCCATCTTTCTAAGTTTTCATGCTCCTCTGGTAGTTTCTTTTTAGCCATATTATTCTACTTCTTCCTGAGTTGTTTCTTTATCAATTACAAATGATTGTAGTTTTCTTTCAATTAATGCAGGAGATTCACCAGCTTGAATAGCTAAAACGCCTTCTAACATTAATTCTTTACCTAAAAATACTTTACTATAATTTAATCTAATACGTGTGCCTAGAGGGATTAATAATAAGTTTGCTGCAAATAAACCATAAATTGTTGCAACGAACGCAACCGCAATACCAGCACCTAAAGCTGAAGGGTCTGATAAGTTCTGCATAACTTGGATTAACCCCATTACTGCACCGATAATACCTAATGTTGGAGAATAACCACCTGCAGATTCAAATACTTTTGCAGCAGTATGAACTTCAATTTCTTGTTGATTAATTTGGTTTTCCATCATGCTTTGCACTAAAGTTGGGTCAGCGCCGTCGGCAACGGCTTCTAGTCCCATTGTTAATATAGGATCGCTTGCACCTCTAGCTTCACGTTCAAGTACAATTAAACCTTCGCGTCTAGCTTTTTGAGCAAATTTACCTATTTCTGTAATAATAGCTTGTAAATCAACTTGTGGTGGGAAAAATACATCTTTAATTAATAAAATAGCTTTTTTTAGAATTGCTGGTGGAAAACTTAAAAGTACTGCACCTCCAGTACCACCGAATACGATAAATGCGGCAGTTACTTGTAGTAATTGCCCCATATTACCACCTTCCAACGCTTGTCCAACAAGGATAAAGGTTATACCAAAAAATAAGCCTACTATTGCAAAAATATCCATATTTTACTCCATATTCTATTGCAATACTATTTAACTACATATTTGCATGCTTCGTATCATGCATATAGTTTATTTTCTTAAAGATTAAAGGAATTCTTCTCTAATAATTGTCATTAATTCAGGTTCGCCATCTGTTGCAAGAACTGTATGTTCAAAATGGGCAGATGGTTTTTTGTCTGCAGTTTGAACTGTCCAACCGTCGCTTAATGAGTCCACCTCATCGCAACCAAGGTTTAACATTGGTTCGATTGCTATAACATAGCCAGATTTTATGACAGTTTTGTTACCAACGCTATAATTGAATAAAAATGGGTCTTCATGCATTGAATGACCTACACCATGACCGCCATATTGACGCACGATGCCTAATTTTTCTCTGTTTGCGACGGCTTCAATCGCACTTGAAATATCATCTAAAACGTTTCCTGCACGCATTTGTTTTATCCCTGCAAAAAGAGATTCTTCGGTTACGGCTAATAAACGCTTTAATTCGTCTGAAATTTCACCCACTGGATAAGTCCAGGCACTATCACCAACCATTCCGCCATAAGTAGCCCCTACGTCAACGCTGATTATATCGCCTTCTTTTAATATAACGTCTTTTGAAGGAATTCCATGTACGACATTTTCGTTAATTGAAGTACAAATACTAGCAGGAAATCCGTTGTAGCCTAAAAATGTCGGCACTGCTCTGTTTGAATGAATTATTTCCATTGCGATATCGTCAAGGTCTTTTGTTGACAAACCAGGTTTGATGTTTTCTTTCATCGCCTTGTGTACAAGAGCAACAATGTGTCCTGCATGTTTCATTCGTTTAATTTCTTCTCTGGATTTTCTCTTAATCATAATTTCCTGCTTTCATTTTAAAAAGGAGAGCGTGAACTCTCCTTTTGTACTAATCGTTTACGGCTTTTAGAAGTCTGTCCCAAACTTCTTCTATTGTACCGTTAGCGTTAATTTTTCTCAAAACACCTTTATTTTCATAATATTCAGTTAAAGGTGCTGTTTCATTGTAGTATGTTTCAAATCTTGCTCTTGCGATTTCTTCTGTATCGTCTTTGCGTTGAGTTAATTCATCTCCGCATTTATCGCAATGAGTGCCGTCTTTTGGTGCTTTGAATTTCATATTATAAATTTCACCACATTTTGGGCAAGATTTTCGGTTTACAATTCTTTCAATTAATAATTCTGTGTCAATATCAAAGTAAACAGCTCTGAATTCTGCATCTTCTTTATCGACTTCTTTGTTGATTTCTTCTAACATGCCAGCTTGTTCTACGCTTCTTGGAAAACCGTCTAAAACGTATCCGTTAGCACAATCAGGTTCAGCTAATCTTCTTTTAATAATAGCTGCAACTACTTCAACTGGTACTAATTGTCCTTTTGACATGTAGCTTTCTGCAGTAACGCCTTCTGGTGTTTTATTTTTAACTGCAGCTCTTAATAAAGAACCTGTATCAACATGAGGAAAGTTTAAGTATTCAGCTAATTTGCTTGTTTGAGTACCTTTACCGCATGCTGGTGGTCCTAAAAATATTAATTCTTTTTTCATTTTTTTTATTCCTTTATGATTTTAAATTGTATTTATGCGTCAATATTTGTTGCATATACTGCGTGTTGTTGAATGAAATCACGTCTTGGCTCTACTTTGTCGCCCATTAATATGTCAAATAACTGGTCGCAAAGCATTGCATCTTCAAGATTAACTTTTAATAAAGTTCTTGATGATGGGTCCATTGTTGTTTCCCAAAGTTGTTGAGGCATCATTTCACCTAAACCTTTAAATCGTTGGATTTGTAATCCTTTTGAACCTCTATCGTCTAAAATTTTATGTAATTGTTCAAACGATTTAATTTCGTGAGTTTCTGTATCAGTTTCTAAAAGTAAAGTATCTTCTTCTTCAATTAAATATTCACGAATTAAAGGATATGATGCTTTTAAACGTTTGTATTCATTACTTTTTACGATACTTTGAGTAATTAAAACAAAATCATCGTCAGCTAATTGCATTTTGAAGTTATATTTAGAATTTTCTGCACTGTATTTCAATTCTAAAGAGTAATCCTTAGCTTCGCTGATATTGTAGTTCTCAGCGTGGTCTTTTAAATAGTGTTGTAGGTATTCTAAATGTTCGTTCATTTTTGCTTGATCATCAAAATCTTCTGGTTGAATATCAGCACGAACCATACCTCTTAGCATAACTGCCGGAATTCTTCCTAAAATAGGGTTATTGTAAGAATTGTAGTATGCTGACATGTTAGATATTAATTTTAATAAATCATCGCCTTGTGCAGATTTTGATTTAGTTTTGTCAGATAAGCAAACCGATTTAATACCTCTCGCTTTAAGCATTTTATCAAGCGCTTTTTCGTCGAATAAGTATTCGCTTTGTTTGCCTTGAGTAATTTTGTATAAAGGTGGTTGCGCGATATAAACATAACCTTGTTCGATTAACGGTTTACAATATCTGAAGAAGAATGTAAGCATTAATGTTCTGATGTGAGCACCGTCAACATCGGCATCGGTCATGATGATGATTTTATGGTATCTAAGTTTTTCTAAGCTAACTTCTTCTGGGTTTCTGCTAATTGTAACCCCAAAAGCTTGAACCATTGATTGAATTTCGTTGTTAGCATAGATTTTATCTAAACGAGCTTTTTCTACGTTTAAAATTTTACCTCTTAATGGCAGGATAGCTTGGAACATTCTGTTTCTGCCTTGTTTTGCTGAACCACCAGCCGAATCACCTTCGACAAGGAAGATTTCGCATTTTTCTGGCTCTCTGTTTGAGCAATCTGCTAATTTACCTGGTAAAGTTGAATTTTCAAGAACAGTTTTACGTCTTGTTAATTCTCTTGCTTTTCTAGCTGCTTCTCTTGCGCGTTGAGCTTGAAGCGTTTTTTCAATAATTGTTCTTGCAATTTTTGGGTTAAATTCAAGCCATTCTTGGAATTTATCTCTGATAGAGTCTTGAACTGCACCCATAGCTTCTTGGCTACCTAATTTTTCTTTTGTTTGACCTTCAAATTCAGGGTTTGGAAGTTTTACGCTGACAATTGCAGTTAAACCTTCACGAACATCGTCGCCTGTTAGGTTTGCTTCAGAATCTTTAAGTATATTGTTTTTACGGGCATAATCGTTTAATACACGAGTAATACCGTTTCTAAAACCAGTTAAGTGAGTACCACCGCTATGTGTGTTAATATTGTTAGCAAATGATAAAATGCTTTCGTTGTAAGCGTCTGTGTATTGCATTGCAACTTCAACTCTCATTTCATCAACCATTTTGTCAATGTAAATTGGTTCTTCAAATAATGGAGTTTTATTTTTGTTTAAGAATAAAACGTATTCTGCAATACCGCCTTCATAGTGGAAAACTTGTTCTTCATTTGTTCTTCCGTCAATAAAGATAATTTTTAAACCTTTATTTAAGAATGCCATTTCTCTTAAACGACCAGCAACAACATCTTTATCTACTTCAATTGTTTCTTGGAAAATTTCTGGATCTGGCCAAAATCTTGATTTTGTACCAGTTTTGTCTGTATCTCTAATTTTTTCTACTGGAGCTGAAGGTTCACCTCGGAAGTATTCTTGTTTGTAAACTCCGCCATTTCTTGAAACTTCAACAACCATTTTTTCTGATAATGCGTTTACAACAGAAGCACCTACGCCATGTAATCCGCCAGATACCTTGTAACCGCCATCTCCGAATTTACCGCCAGCGTGAAGCACTGTGTGAACGATTTCTAATGCTGATTTACCTGTTTCGGGTTTGATATCAACTGGGATACCACGACCGTTATCTTCTACTGTAATACTATTGTCAGTATTGATTTTTACTCTAATTTCTGTACAATATCCAGCCAAAGCTTCGTCAATTGAGTTATCTACAATCTCATAAATACAGTGGTGCAAACCTCTTTGAGATGTTGAACCGATATACATACCTGGACGTAGTCTTACTGCCTCTAAACCTTCAAGTACACGAATATTACTTGCATCATACTCTTGTTTTTGAGATGCAGTAGCTGTACTACCTTGCATTTCTTCCATTTATTTTCCCCCAATATATTATTTTTATTCTATATAATTATATTATATTACAAATTTAACTTCTTAGCATGACTTTAAACAAAATCTTTACTAACTGTTAAGCCTTTTTTACTCATTTAACTTTGACCATTTGTTTGCCGCAGACTCAAGAACTTTTTTTGTATCAACATTGTCAAGTAAAATTAGCTGAGTTGCGGTATTTATAACCGTATTAATTTCTTTTTGCGATTTTTGAGTTTTGTACGTTGGTTCAATTTTATACAGCTGTTTAGCACTTAAAACTCTTGCTTTTGCCATTAAATCATTTTGATTGTATTTTTGATAAAATTCATTCTTTGAGGCATTTTCATTTGTTGCTAAAACATTTGTAAGTTTAGCAAGTTTAAGTTGGTTTTCTTCATTTGTTAAAAATAGTGCAAATTTTAATGCGGCTTCTTTATTTTTTGTTTTTTGCGGAATCACAAGTGTCATCATTGAAAAGTCGTATTGACCTAATTCGCCTGTTATTTGTGGAGCGACATCAGTATTTTTATATACACTTGGCGCATTTTCTTTAATCATATTTAAAAAATTTGCTCCAGCTTGAAGTGTTACAATATTTTCAGACATATATTTTTCAAGTGCCTCTCTATGTGTCTGTGTTACTGATTCTTCAGGGACAAGTTTTTGTTTATACAAATCTTTATAAAAATTAAAAATGTTAATTGATTTTTTACTGGTCAATTTGTTTGGAGAATTTATGCCATATTTGTTCAGAATTTTAAGCATAGTGTCGTTTTCAGTAATAGTTGGCATAAAAACGAATGCTCCAGTTTTTGTTTTTACGTCTTGTGCATATTTTCCTAAATCTTCATATTGCGCAGGTGGCATTTGAAATCCAGCTTTGTTTAGTAATTTTTTATTGTAAATTGTTACTGCTGAGGTAGCATACCAGGGAATAGCGTAGTTTTTGCTATTAACTTCCATAGATTTTAGAAGCTCTTGGTTAAATTGGGTTAAAGAACTGGTGTCAATTTCAGCTAAAGCTCCTTTTTGTGCCAGTAAACTTGAAAAATCTGGATTTAGATTTACTAAAGATGGTGGATTATTGCTTAAAATAGACGCTAGTGTTCTCTTTTCACCTTCTGAAAACGGAACGTCAATCCATTTTATGTCTATTTCAGGGTTTTCGTATTCAAATTTTGCAATTACATCTGTCATGTAAGGTGTAAAATCATTCATCTGAAGTGTCCAAAAAACTACCTCTTTCCCTTCTGTGTCGCTTTTTGGAACTAATGATAGAGATATAAATACAACTAACAGTAAAATTAGTATTGATGTAGTTAATATTATATAAAATTTTTTCATATTTTACCTATTATGATACAATTATACTATGAACAATTTATTTACAGAACTAGAAAATTCAAATAAGCAAATTCCATTAGCTGAAATTTTGCGCCCACGCACTCTTGACGAATATTTTGGACAATGTAAAGTTATTTCAAAAACTTCACCAATTTTTAATTTATTAAATTCAGGTAGGCTTTTTTCATTAATTTTATGGGGACCTGTTGGTTGTGGAAAAACAACTTTGGCGAGAATTATTGCAAATACTGTTAATGCGCAATTTATTGAAATTTCTGCCGTAACATCAGGCGTGAAGGATATTAAAGAGGCGGTTGAAAAATCAAAAGAAGCATTAAGAAATGGACAAAAAACAGTTTTATTTATTGATGAAATTCATCGTTATTCTAAAACGCAACAAGATGCTCTACTTCCGCATTTAGAAAACGGTACTTTGTTTTTAATTGGTTCAACAACAGAAAATCCTTCGTTTCAGGTTGTTCCGGCTTTGTTATCAAGAGTTCAGGTTATACAACTGGATTTTCTTGATGATGAGTCAATGAAACATATAATTCAAAAAGGATTTGATTATTTATCAGAACATAATCAACCTGTGGAAATTAATGATGAAGTTATTGATTTTATTGTAAACATAGCGCGTGGTGATGCCCGTTGTGGTTTGAATTTAGTTGAAAATTCATATTTTGCATCAAATTTTAATGGAAAGAATAGAATTATATCTGTTGAGTTAGTTGAGAATTTGGCGCAATCAAGAAAAACACGTTATTCAAAGCAGGAACATTATGATTGTGCATCTGCTTTTCAAAAAAGTTTAAGAGGTTCTGACGCTAATGCGGCAATTTATTATCTTGCAAAAATGATTTCAGCTGGCGAAGACCCTAGATTTATTGCAAGAAGATTAATAGTTTGCGCTGCAGAAGATGTTGGTAACGCAAATCCAATGGCGCTTTCACTTGCGGTTAGTGCTTATCAAGCAGTTGAAATATTAGGTTTTCCTGAAGCTCGTATTCCTTTAGCTCAGGCAGTTATTTATGTAGCTAATTCAAAAAAATCAAATGCAACAATTTGTGCAATTGATGAGGCCTTGTCTGATATCGCGTCTGGAAAAGATTTTCCACCTCCTATGCATTTGAGAGATGCGCATTATAAAGATGCGGCAAAATATGGGCTTGGAGAAGGTTATATTTATACTCACAGTATGCCTGATGTGTATCAACAATTTTTACCTGACGAATTATTACATAGAAAATATTTAAAATAAAGCTTAAAAGAAAAATTTTCTTTATTTTAATACGCAATAAAAAGTCTGTCATACTTATGACAGACATTAAATAAACACGAGGATATTAAGAGAGAGAGTATAAATAAAATTTTTGTTAACTTCTTTTTAAGATTATCCAAGGCACCAGAAAGAAGTAGATTCTTTAACGTTTTCAGTAATAGCACTATCAAAAGATTTTATTTGATTTTCAAGAAGTTTTATTTCAGTATCCAAATTAGCAACTTTAGTTTCGTAAGCAGTAGAGTAAGCAGCTAACTCTTTGTAGTAAGAATTGTTTTTTAAATTAGCGTTAGATTTGCAAGAAGATTCTAAATCACTTAATTTGTCATTAACTTTTTCTAATGTTCTTGAAGCAGAAACTTGTTCATATTGTTTTTGGCTTAATAACATTTTATTTGTTTGATTCGTTATGTGTAAAACTAAGAATGACATTTTTTTGAACTCTCTTTGTAAATCTCTCGTACTTATATAAAGAAAATTTTTCCAAAAAAATTGCTTTTTTTGTTCAATACATGTTTACAAATCTTAACAAAAGTGTATAAATGTAGATTTCTATTGATTTCTACAAAAAAGTTAAGACAATTGTGAGTTGATATTAGTGAATTGTGAAAGGAGAGTTGAATATCACAACTCAAAAATCACAATAATACTTTTATATACTATACTAAAGTATTTTTTAATAAAATAATTGCCTTTCTAGTAATAACAATATTATTGACGATTAGCTAATTAGATTTTTATAATCAATTAATGGATTTCTTACAATTTTTTTAGCTACTTTTTGTTTGTAAATGTTGTCAGATAGTACTGTTGCTAATTCACGATAGCTTTGAGCAATATTTGAAGTTGGGTTGATTAAACTAACTGGTAATCCTTTGTTAATGGAAGACATGATTGTAAAGTAGTTGTTTGGGATTTTCCAGTAAACTTTTTGGTTTAAAGCTTCTTCTACGTCTTCGGCTTTTACTTCGTCGTTTTCCATGTATCTGTTTATTACGACTTTTGTTTTGTCTTTGTCGTATCCTAGGCGTTCAAAAATATCCAAACAACGTTGGCAATTTCTAATTGCAGGCAAGTTTACAATAGTAACAAGCATAATGAAATCGGTGTTATCCAAAACTGTAATTGTTTTACCGTCAAAAACATTGCTTGTATCTACAATAACGTATGCAAAGGTTTCTCTTAATGCGTCAAATAATTTAGAAATTTGTTCTGGTGTAATATCTTTTGCTTGTTCCATATAAGGAGGATCAGCTAAAATATATAAATCTGTATCTTTGTATTTATCTAAGGTGCTTAACAAAAACGAATCGTCAGTTCCATCAAGGTTTTTAACTACATAAGAAATATCAAATGAAGGTTTGATATCTAAAAAAGTTGCAACATCGCCTAATTGAAAATTCATATCTACAAGCGCAACCTTTTCTTTTGTAATATTTGCAATTTCTAGTGCTAAGTTAGTTGCAATTGAAGTTTTGCCAATGCCACCTTTGTTTGAAAATGTCGTTATAACCTTACAGTTGGTAGTTTTATCAGAGCCATAAATTTGTTCGTTAATTTTATTTAAAGTATTTACTAAATCTTCTTTAAGAATTGGTTTCGGTAAAAATTCTCTTGCACCTGAGCGCATAGCTTTGATTATAGAATCTGTGTCATAACTTGCAGCTGTAACAATGATTTTAGTTTGTTTTTGAGTTGTTGTAATTTTTTCTATTAATTTGTAATTATCTTCTTTATCGTTTGACAAGTCCACAATTATTAATTGAGGTTGCTCTTTTATAATAGCGTTAAAAGCTTCTTTTAACGAATTATAGCAATCAGAGATTTGAATGTATTCTAATTCGTTTGTGAAGTTTCTTATTAACTCTCTTGAGTTGTTGTCTGAATCAATAATAAATGTAGATATTTTTTTCATGTTCACCTCGTAAGAGCATGTTAGCACAAAGGCGCAGTCTGAGCAAACACTCAGACTGCGCCTTTAATATAAAACTTAATTATTTGTTATTTTTTTACAGTTAGCAAGATTGCTGCTAATTTTTTACCACGACGAGGCAAGTTAATTGATTTTAACTCATCAATTTTTTTAGGAGGTTCTGATGGTTGTTGATAATTAATTAAAAAATGCATAAATTCGTCGCTAAACATATATTTTAAAACCTTTCCTAAATTCTACACATATATATAAAAACATGCTTTAAAAAAAAATTGCCTTTTTTTGTAGAAATTTTAAAAAAATATGTTATAATTATTATGAGGTAAATATGGCTGACAAAATTAATATCGAACTTGATGATGGTTTTATATCTAAACTTTACGAGATGACAGATGAAATTGCACCGCCTTCTAGCGAACTAAACTTACAAGTGTTAAAAAAGCAGTTGTATGATATTGGTATTGAATTAAAACAATTAAGAGATGAAAACGAAAAGTTAAATGCGAAGGTTCAAAAGCGTCGTAAAGGGTCAAGTGATTCAAATAATACAGAAGAAGTATCTTCTTCCTCATCGACTTCATCAAAAAGTTCAAAGTCAAGTAATTCAAGCGAAATGCAAGCGTTTAGTGCTGCTGCTCCAGTTATTACATCTGAAGCATCTGCAGATATTCAAAAAGCCTCAGAGGCTGCTCAGTTGGGTATTCCTCTTAACTACTCTCAACCAGCTTTACAATTTATTGATCCAGAGCAAATTAAACGTGATAAAAAGATTGTTTATGATGATAATGGACACCAAGCGCGAGGTAGAATTCTTATTATTGACGATTTAGGTGTTATTACATACCAATTAGGTGTTGTTTTTAAACGTGCAGGATTTTTATCAATTTCGTCAAAAGAAATTTATGACGCGATAGATAAGTTTAAACGTAACTATTTTGACGTTGTTATAATGGATTTGTTCATTCCGACAGAACGTGAAGGTTTTATTCTACTTGAAGAATTAAAGAAAATTTCGCAAAAGCGTAATGACGAACTTGCTATTGGCGTAATGTCAGCATCTACACGTAAAGAGCATAAACAACTTTGTCAGAAAAAGGGTGCAGCTTTTTATGTTGAAAAAGTTGATGATTGGCAACGTGATTTGTTCTCATTAATTATGCAATATGTTTAGGCTTTTTTAAGTAAAATTTCTTCCAGTATTCAATGTTTGCACTGCTATTTTTAGTTAGCTCAAACAATTTACTGTCGCTTGGACGTTCAGGACGACGAAGAAGTTTCATGCCAGCTTCTTTTGGAGTTCTGTTTGCTTTGTATTGGTTACAAGTTTTACAACAGGCTACAATATTTTCCCACGTGTCTGGACCTAATCTTGATTTTGGAAATACGTGGTCTAAAGTTAGTTCGCTTGCTGGAAGTTTTTTCCCGCAGTATTGGCAGGTATAGTTATCTCTTTTGAATATATTTTCACGTGAAAATGGCAATTCCGTATCTGGAATTGCCATTTCATATTTTAATCTTATAACTTTAGGTATATAAGTATTGTCAATTTTTATATAACTATCCAAGGTACTAATTTTTTCTAAACATTCAGCTTTTCCCTTTAAAAGTAATACTAATGCGCGTCTCCAAGTTGTTAGTTGGAGAGGTTCTTCATTTGAATTAAGTAAAAGAACTTGTTCCATAATTGAACTCGCAAAATAATTTGGGGGGTACACTAGTTATATTCCACTTTTTATGCTTTAAATCACTAAAAAACAGAGATTGTTAATTTTTGTTAACAACCTCTGCCTAGTATGAATTTTTTATTAAAATTATTTATTCATATCTTTCACGCTTAAAGCGATTCTGTGTTCTTGTGGAGTGAATTTTTTGATTAAAACTTCAACTTCATCACCAACTTTGTATGTGTTGAATGGGTTTGGATTTTCGCCTTCCATTTCAGCGATTGGTAATAATGCTTCAACTCCAGGGAAGATGTTAATGAAAGCGCCGAATGTAGCTACTTTATTAACTGTTCCTTTAACAACTTGTCCTTCTTCAAATTGACCTTCAATTTGTTGCCAAGGATTTTCGCTCATGCGTTTCAAACTTAGGCTGATTCTTTTTAATTCAGTATCAATTTTGATAATTTTAACTTCAATTTCATCACCTAAAGCTAAAACATCAGAAGGGTGTTTAATTCTTTGCCAAGAAATTTCTGAAATTGGTAATAAGCCGTCGATGCCGTTAATGTCAACGAATGCGCCGAAGTCTGTAATTCTTACTACATTACCTTTAACAACCATATCTTCTTCTAATTTTGAGATTACATCGTCAACTACTTGGTTGCGTTGTTCAGCAACTGCAAGTCTTTGAGATAAGATAAGTTTGTTTTTCTTTGGATCTGCTTCAAGAACTTTAACTTCGATTTTTGTATCTACAAGACCTTCAAATGGAGTACCAGTTCTTAATTGGCTTGATGGAATAAATCCTTTTAAGTCTGCAACATCAACTAAAACGCCACCTTTAACGATAGAAATAACTTTTGCAAGAATTGTATCGCCAACATTTTTAGCGTCATTTAATTGAGCCCATGCTTGAGCGTAAGCAATACGTTTTAATGATAATTGCATGCAATCGTCATCGTTTTCTTCTTTTAATACATAAAATTCTCTAACGTCGCCGATTTGAAGTTCTTCAGCGTTTTCGTCATTTGAATTTGAAATTTCTTTTTCAGGTAAAAACGCTTCTGTTTTAGCGCCTTTTACACTAACTAAGTAACCGCCATTTTCTTTTTTTAATACTGTGCCTTCAACAATGTCAGCTACCGAGTAAGTTTTTGATAGAGTTTCCTCTAATAATGATTCGAAATCATCTAATTGTGCTTTTGTCATTCCTGACCTCCTTCTATTTTTTTATATACATTATCTATCAAGTTTTGTGGAGTTGACGCTCCAGCTGTAATTGCTATGTTTTTAGAATTATATATTAAATCCTTATAATTGTCTAATTCTTCGGCAGTTTCAATATGGATAGTGTTAGTAATTCCTGTTAAAATTTCTGCCAAGTGAGTTGTGTTTGCGCTTTTTTTAGAGCCTACAACGATTACAAGGTCGTTTGTTTGTGCAAGTTCTTTTGCTTCTTTTTGACGCATGCTTGTGCTTGCGCAAATAGTATTTACAAGATGAATTTCTTTTGTAATTGTTGTTAGGTAAGATAAAATATTTTGTAAAGTTTCAATTCTTTGAGTTGTTTGAACCACAACGCCGACTTTTTTATTCTTTTTTATCGCGTCTTCTACTGATTTTAATTCTTCAATGTCAGTAGCTACGGCAATGTTACTTGTAAATTGTTCTGCGTTTGCTTTAATTGCAACAACTTCTGGGTGTTCAGCTTTACCAACGATAACAACAAAATTATCTTCTTGAGCCAGTTGTATCGCCTGTTGTTGAACTTTTTTTACGTCAGGACAAGTTAAATCTACAACTTCAAATCCTTGATTTTTGATTTGTTCAATAACCTCAGGCGAAGCTCCATGACTTCTTATAACGCAAATTCCAGTTTCATTTTTAGGCAATTCGTCAACTGTTTTAATACCAAGTTCATCTAATTCCTTAATTACTTGAGAATTGTGAATTAGTTCGCCTAAAACATATACATTTTTATCTTTATTTTCTTCTTTTAGCTTCTTAACTGTTTCTACGGCTCTCTTTACACCGTAACAAAAACCTGCAAATTTAGCTAAAGTGATGTTTTTTGACAAATAAATTGTCCTGCTTTCGTTAGACTAGAGGATTTTCCTCAGTAATTATATTAAAACACAAAAAAAATTTTTTACAAGAAAAAAGGCTTCCAATTGAAAGCCTTTTGATTACTATATATTTTAATTTATTTGTTTTGAGCTTTTTCGAATGCTTCAATTTTTGGAGCTAATTCTTTAATGAAGTCTTGAACTGTTTGTTCAGTTGTACGACCGTTTTTAGGAATTTGGAATGCAGCTGCGTTTTTGTGTCCGCCACCGCCGTATTGTCTAGCGATTTCAGAAACATCAAAACTTCTGCTTCTGATTGATAATGCTGCTGAACCGCCAAATTCTGCAACCTTAAATCCAACTTCAACACCTTCAATTTCAGGAAGTCTGCCACAAACGCCTTTTACTGCGTCTTTACCTTCTTGTTGATAACCAGCTTCTTTGCAAGCCTTTTTAGCTGCTTTTATGTCTGCATCTTCAATGAAGTACGCAATTTTGCCGTTATTTGAATATTGGATTTTATCTAATGTGATTTTTTCAGCATCTAAAACTATTTGTGGAGTGTTACCCATAGCGTTTAAATTCACTTCACGATTATTAACGCCAGATTTCATCAACAATGCAGCATCTTCAAATGTCATTGGGGTATTTGCGTATTTGAAACAACCTGTATCAGTCAACATGCCAGTAAACATTGCATCTTTTGTTTCTTTTCGTAATTCTTCAGGTTTTAATCCTAAAGGTTCTACAAATTGCATTGTAATTTCAGCAGCTGCTGGTAAAGAATCATCAATTAAGTTTGCTGTTCTTGCATATTTGTTGTTTATTGTTTTATTCCATTTTTCATTAAATTCTTCTTTGTATGGGTGGTGGTCAATTTTAAAGCTATAAGTTGCTTTGTTCATAACACCTTTTCTGTAATCTGGAGCCATTAATTTTGTTTCAGCACAATCACAAGCAATTGCTAAATCGTATTTACCATATTTTGACGCTACTGCATCTGCTTGTTCTGGTTTTCCAGGTTTATGAACGATTACATTTACATCTGGATTTGTATTCAAATAATTATAGTGAGAAGGGAAGTTGTTGCCGAATACAAACAAATCAACTTTTTTGCCTGTTGCTTGGTTAATTAAGTTTGCCATAGCAAAGGTAGAGCCAAAACTATCGCCATCTGGTGATGTATGACCGGAAATGGCAATTTTTTGAACTTTTGGATCTTTAATGATTTTTACCATTTTTTCAATGGTTTCTTTGTTATGAGGTTCTGGTGCCCAACCTGTGAACGATACTGCTAATTGTTTTTGAGGCTGTTTAACTAAACTTTTGCCTAAAGCACCCATTTTATCTAATGCGTTGAAGTTGTATGCTGGCTTTATATCAGATTGTGCATTTTTTACAACAACTGATTTTGCTTGTGGCATGTACATCGTGTTTTTTACTGCATTGATTGAGTTTACGTTCATTTCCTTCTACTCCGAGTTTGTAAATTGATACTGATTAAAGCCCCCTAAATAAAAAAATTGCCAGCATGGCTGACAATTTTTTATGGATTGTTACATTTGTTAATAGTGTATTTTTGACAATATAACTGAATTTAAGAATAATTATTTTAATAAATTTTTATATAAATCCATATATTTTTGTGCGCTAATTTTCCAGCTAAAATCAGTTGTCATAGCGTTCTTTTGCATTTTTTCAAAGGCTTTTTTATTATTGCTAAAGATGTTAATAGCATAATAAAGAGCTTCTTTCATATCCCAACCGTTGTATCGCCAGAATTTAAACCCATTTGCTTCTTCAATAGGTTCACCTTTAACCGTATCATCAAGCCCGCCAGTTGCTCTTACAACAGGAAGTGAGCCATAATGCATTGAGATTAATTGGCTTAATCCGCAAGGTTCAAATCTTGATGGCATTAAGAATAAATCTGAGCCAGCATAGATTAGGTTAGCAAGTTTTGCGTTATAACCGATTTCAGCTCGGATATTTGCAGAGTTATTAGATAGCCAAATTAATAAGTTTTCGTATTCAGTTGCGCCAGAACCTAAGAATACAAAATCTGCAGGCATATTCATTAATTCGCCTTCTTCTGCTCTAATTAAATCAATACCTTTTTGATCTACAAGTCTTGAAATCATTGCAACTAAAGGTCTATCTGGATTATATTCTAATCCAAAATGTTCGCAAACTGCTTTTTTATTTTCTTGTTTCTTTTTAATTGAGCGTGCGTCATAATTTTTTACTAAAGCTTTATCTTTTTTAGGGTCAAAAGCTGAGTAATCAATACCATTTAAGATACCATGAATTTTGTGTTGGTTCATTCTTAGCGTGTAATCCATGCCTTCGCCAAATTCTGGAGTTAGGATTTCTTGAGCGTATTTTGGTGATACTACAAGAATTGCATCAGAGTAGTTTATAGCACCTTTTACCCAATTTACCATTCCGTAATGTTCTAAGCCCCATTCGTTAAATACGATATCTTTTCTCATATTGGCAAAATCTAAAATATCATCATGCCAAGTTCCTTGATAAGCTAGGTTATGAATTTGGAATACGTTTTTAGCTTGATTCCAGAATTCATCGTATTTGTAGTTAGCTTTGATGAACATAGGTATCATTGCAGTATGCCAATCGTGAGTGTGAACAATATCAGCTTTGAAGTTTAATGCTTTTGCGTATTCTAAAACAGCAAGTGAGAACGCTACATATCTTTCGTGTTCGTATCTTGTGTCTAAATATTTTGGATAAACTTCTTTAAAGCAACCGAAATACCAGTCATTTTCAATAAAGAATACATTAATTTTTGTATCAGGTAATTTGCAGGTATGTAGTTTAAATTTGTGTCCTTGATTTCCAAATGTAATCCACATTTCAGAATTTGGATATTCTTTTATTCCAAATTTTTCTCTATCAATACAACCATGTAATGGTGTAAATATTGCTATTTCTGCATGTTTACCAAGTTCTTTTGGTAAACTACCAACTACGTCTGCAAGTCCGCCGACTTTTGAAAAAGGTGCAACTTCCGCTGCGGCAAATAAAACTTTCATTTTCCCTCCAATTATTTTAAATTTAAGTGATATCTTTCTGAAATTTGTTTAGCTTGATTATAACAAAAATCTGCTTGAGTGTCTTCATTTTTCATTTTTAATATTTTTGCGTAAATATTTTTATACAACATTAAAATGTACATGTTGCCATTACGATTATTTTCTAATTCAACAATTGCGTTATTAATCAATCCTGAAGCTGTACCTAAGTCTTTAAAAGTCAATGACAATTCGGCGATTAAATACCAGCAAAGGTATGTGATATTCTTTAACCCGTGGTTCATTGAGGTTTCAAGTACACTATTGTAGATAGATGCAGATTTTTTGAATTTTCCAAGTTTAAAGTATGAATACCCAATCATCAAGTCGCAGAATAATTCTAGCTGATGTAAGTTATTTTCTTTTGCACCTAATTTTGCTTCGTAAATTGTTGTTGCAAAGTTTTCAGGATTTGATTTTTCAATAGAAAATGCTTTAATTATATTTATTAAAAATTTAGCAAATTTTTCATTTTGATTTATTGGTTGCTTGATATCTGTGATTATTGGTTTGTTATGAATTAAATTGTCTATATCTGCAAACATTTTGAAGGAATTTGGTATAGTTGTTAAAACTCGTTCAATTAATTCACAGAACTTGAAAGTGTCTTCTTTTAATTGAAGAATTTTTGCAAACATAACATATCCAGCAGAGTTTGTAATTAAGTCATAGAATTGATTTTCAGGCAAAGATTTTGGTTGTAAAGCGTCAATTCGATTGTTTTCTATTATGTTAAACAAATCTTCACCCAATTCAATACATTCTTCAAGATTACCAACGTTAAATAAAATTTCAATTTTTACGAGTGAAATCATTAGTGCATTAATATTAAATTCCGGACTATTCGGATTAATATCAGCATTTTCAAACCTTGATAATATCTTGTGAGCCATAAGTAATGCGTGGTTATAGTTTCCAGAAATAATACAGCCTTGCATTATCTTGTTGCACAAGTTTATGACTTTTTTGTCTTTCATGCCTTTTTCAAGATTATCAAGAATTGTTTGTGTGATATTTGCAATTTTTTCAGGTGTGTACTTGTAAAGTAAACTTGCAATGTTTTCGTAAACTTCAATTCTGTATTCATCAATGGATTTTCCTGAATATTCATTAATATTGTTATCGAGAAGTTTTAAAACTTGTAAACTACAATTCAAATATGCGCTGAAATCCCCTAATGAACGGTTAATATTTGATAAATTTTCCCATTGAACAAATTCATTCTTATTGTTTTCGATTAGTGAGTATAATTTTGCTAAT
This sequence comes from uncultured Candidatus Melainabacteria bacterium, assembly GCA_934699705.1. Taxonomy (GTDB): domain Bacteria; phylum Cyanobacteriota; class Vampirovibrionia; order Gastranaerophilales; family Gastranaerophilaceae; genus UBA6984. Next base: position 27,059 of record CAKUXD010000010.1, on the reverse strand, counting down.
ATTGGATTTGCAGTATTGTCCTTGAAACAGAAGGTTATTAAGTAGTTTGCAATGCTTCTTTTTTCTTCAAAGGTCATTATTTTAAGCAGGTTTTCATAGTATAAATTGTAGTTTTGAACTTGAATTACGCCATTTGCACTATAAATAAAGCCTTTATTATCTAGTATACTCAAGTAATCATCAACTTTTGGGCTGTTAAATAATTTAATAGATGCTAAATCAAGTTGAGGACCAATCAATAAAATGCAAGCGAAGAATTTGAACAAGTTTTCGTCTTGATTTTTTAAGAAAATTAGTCTTTTTTGAATTAATTCGTCTAAAGTGGTTGGAAATACTACTGTTTCTGATTTATCAACTACTAAACTTCCTTTTTCTACCGCAAAAACCCCCAAATCTATTAAATGCACAAGAGCTTGCATAAAGTACATTTGCGAACCTTTTGTGTTCTTTGAAATTTTTTGCATGTAAAAGGAATCTAAAATGTTTTTACACAAGTTTGCATTAGCCTCAATGAAAGTTTTAATTGGAGTCGGTTTTAGCGTAATTTCTGTATATTCTTGTTTCCTTAACAAGAAATGAGAGGTTTTGTGTAAGCTGAAATCTTTGTCTGCAAAAATTAAGTAACTAATTTCATTTTGTTCAAATTTTTTCAATAATTCTTGTAATAATTCAAACGAAGTGTCATCAATTTTTTCAATGTTTTCAATAATGACTAAAGATTTTTTCTGATTGTTGATAACCTTTTCAAAAGCCTCAAATAGTCCAGTTCTAACTTCTTCTGGGTGAGAAACTTCATGAACGTTTAGATTAACTAAATCTTTTAAATAACCTGATTTGTCAATAGTATTTATTACAGAAAAATTATTGCAATCTTTTAATTTTCCAGTTGTATTAAATCCGTAAAGTCCAAATAATAAGTCATTAAAGAAGCCGTAAGGTTTATACTTCATGTCGTCATAACAAGTAACTTTAATGACGTTTTGAAAAATTTTATTTTGTTTGATTTTGTCAATAACTTCAAGCGTGCGAGGGAAAAATTCTTGTTTACCCTTAACTACAATAATATTACGACGTTTAGACATCAAAAATTGTGTAAGTTTACTGCTTAAACCCTGTGTAATTTCTTTAGAAAAATTGCAGTGAATTTCATCAAAATTAATTCCGTCCATGTCATAAATTGTATCTTCATTTTCAAAGATTTCTTGTTGATCTTGAATTATATCTGGAATTTGAATATCATTAATATCTGTATCTTCATCATTATCTTCTTTTATGAAATCTTTTAATTCTAACTCATATAGAAAAATGCTTTGATTTTTAACCCTAACCATGCCGATAGAGTTCATTGGTAAATCATTTCCAACAACCTCATAAATACTACCATCAGTAATCAATTGAAGATTTTTTAGTAGTTTTTTAGGTGCACCAATGTTTTGGTAAAGTAATTGAATATTGATACCTGATTTATAATCTTCGTTTGAAGCGTAAGCATTACGTTTTAAAATAGCAATGTTACATTTTAATTGAGAGTCTTTAGTTTCTGTCAGTTTGTGATTTAGGTGTGTAATCAAATTTAGAATATCAACAGAGGCTTTAACCGCATTTTTTGCTGACGCAGAGTAGGTATAATCCTTGTTGAAACGGATAATATGCGTACTTCCGATAATTTGTCTTTTTACCCCAATTGATTTTACATAGTCTGAAATTAATCCATTTAGTTTTGTTTTAAATTTTTCAAACAACCTGCTAGAACCGAGAATTTGTTTCATGTCCTCTAAATTAGGAAAATCAATAGAAACGCAGGCAAATTCATCAATGTTAGAGCCTTGCAAAATTGCGCTTACATTGGTGTCAAATCCGCATTTTGAGCATCTACCTGCAATTGTAGGATTAATTTTTCCACATTGATGACATTTGTTAACAATTATAAAGCCACAATTAGTACAAGTGTTTGTCTTGTTTACGGTTTTGCAAATAGGACAAATAAGCTTTAATACCTTTTTGCAATTGGGACAAACAGTTGTGTCATCATTAATTTTAAAACCACATTTTGGACATTCCATTCTTTAATTGTACAATCTTTTTGTTAAAAATCAATTGTTTTTTTTTATATTATGATATAATCTTGAATTATAAGAGGTAGATATGAATTTTGTAAAGTTTATTTTTGATCCTGCAATATTGATTATTCTTGCAGCTTTTATTTCATCAATTGTGTTTGTAGTGAAGAAATTTTCTTATGTAAACACAAATTTAGCTTGGTTAATTAATTTTTTAAGCAAATTTAAAAAATCCGATTTATCGTACAGATTTGGTGAATTTGATAAAGTTATTTCTCAGAATGCTTATATTTCCAGCGTTTGGCATGAATTTAGAAATACTTTAGTTTTTTCAGAGTCTGTTGCAATAAAAAAGCAAGATAATAGTGTTGCTTTTCAGAATGTTTCACAAGCCGTAAATAGTATTCAAACAACGGTTGACCCATTGTACTTCTTTAATGAAGACTCTTTGGTAACTTCAAAATATAATAATAAATTTGTTCAAATTGCACCGACAATTTTAACAGGTTTAGGACCATTATTTACATTTTTAAACATTGCGATAGCGTTTACTCATGTTGATTTTTCAAATCAAGATACTACAATAGCGTCAGTTGCAAATTTGATGGGAAGCATGCAGATTGCAGCTTTGTGTTCTGTGCTTGCAGTTAGTGCATCTTTGATTTTCATGTTTTTTGAAAAACTTTACTATAATAAAATGTGTAGAGTACCAATGCAAAAAGTTCAAGAACTTCTTTACGGGTTATTTGATAATATTTCTTCAGAAAAATTCCTTATTGAGTTGTTAAAAGAAACAAAAATTCAAAATAGTAATTTAACAATTTTGTTGAATAAATTGCCAGAACAGTTTAAAGTTGCTCTTGATAGTAGCGTTTCTAAATCATTAATTCCTTATATGGAAAATTTGTTGTTTGGAATTAATAATCTAAATGATTCTATAAAGAAGATTAATTTGCCAGTAAAATTGAACGGTGGTTCAGATGGTGATGTAGTGGATAAGTTGTTTTAAATATGATGAGAACAAGATTAACAAATTCAAATAATGATGTTCAAGAAAATGTATTTTGGATTACGATGACGGACTTACTTTTAGGTTTGTCTGTAATCTTTATTGTGCTATTTGTTTTGGCTATGACAGGATTTTCTCAAGCAAAATTGCAAGAGCAAAAAATTAAAAGTGAAGTTGCGTCAGAGTTAGCTAAAAATTTAAAAGAAAAAAATATTGATGCTCAAATTGATATGATGACAGGCGATGTTAAACTTTCTGATTTGCAGTTGTTTGAATTAGGTAGTTATGAGTTATCTGACAACGGTCGTGAGTTTTTAAATAAATTCATGCCTGTTTATATAAACGCAGTTTATGATAATCCAAAAGTCGCTGATAAAGTTGTAAATATTGTTATCCAGGGTCATACTGATTCTCAATCCTTCGCAGGTGTAAATTCTAAGGACTTACAATTTATTAAAAATATGGAATTATCAACAAAAAGGGCAAACGAAGTTGCAAAATTTATTTTCTTCACACCTTATAATAAATCATATAGCGAAAAATTATATAAAATGCTTTTAGTTGAAGGCAAAAGTTTTTCAGAACCAGTTTTGGTTGACGGAAAAGAAGATTTTGCAAAAAGTAGACGTGTAGAGTTGAAATTAGTTGTTAAAAACTCAAATTTGCAAGATTTTATGGGGTTGGGTAAAAATGAATCTAAATAATGAACAACAAATTCTTGAAACTATTAATATGATTAAATTGCATCACTTAGATATTCGTACTGTTACGATGTCTTTGAGTTTACGTGATTGTATTTCTGATGATGCAGAAAGAGTTTATGCGAATGTTCATAATAAAATCATAAAATATGCTAAAAATTTATATCAATATGCAAACGAATTAGAAGACGAATATTCTATTCCAATTATCAATAAACGTATTGCGATAACTCCTGCATCAATATTGGGTGAATCTTGTAAAAATTTTGATTATGTAAAATTGGCGAAAGTCTTAGATGATACTGCAAAAGAAGTTAACGTAAACTTTATAGGTGGGTTTTCTGCTCTTGTTGAAAAAGGTTGCACAAAAGGTGATTCTGCCCTGATTGAAAGTATTCCTGAGGCTTTGGCATGTACAGATTATATTTGTTCGTCAGTAAATGTTGCAAGTTCAAAGGCTGGTATTAATATGAATGCCGTTTTAAAAATGGCTGATATTATTAAAAAATCGGCTGAATTGACCGCGGATAAAGACGGTTTAGGTGCAGCAAAATTAGTTTGTTTCTGTAACGCGCCAAATGATAATCCATTTATGGCGGGGGCATTTACAGGATATTCTGAACCAGAATGTGCTTTGAACGTTGGTGTCTCTGGGCCTGGAGTTGTAATGGCTGCGGTTGAAAGTTTACCTAAGAACGCAGATTTAAGTGAAGTTGCAAATACTATTAAGAAAATCGCTTTTAAAATCACAACTACTGGAGAATTAATAGGTAGAAAATTAGCAAATAGATTGGATATTCCGTTTGGAGTTATTGATTTATCTTTGGCTCCAACTCCTGCTGAGGGTGATAGTGTAGCGGGTATTTTTAAAGCGATGGGGTTACAACATGCAGGCGCACACGGTACAACTGCAGCTTTAGCAATGCTTAATGATGCAGTTAAAAAAGGTGGAATTATGGCAAGTTCTCATGTTGGAGGGTTAAGTGGTGCATTTATACCTGTTTCAGAAGATGCTGGAATGATTGAGGCAACAACAAATGGTCATTTAACTTTTGATAAATTAGAAGCTATGACATCTGTTTGCTCAGTTGGCTTAGATATGATTGCTATTCCTGGAAATACGCCAAATTCTACTATTGCAGGTATTATTGCAGATGAAATGGCAATAGGTATGATAAATAAAAAGACAACAGCCGTAAGAATTATTCCAGTCCCAAATAAAAAAGTCGGTGAGGTTGCAGTTTATGGTGGACTTTTAGGTGAAGCTCCAATTATGGAGGTTGGTAATTTGTCTTCTGAAATTTTTGTAAATAGAGGTGGTAGAATTCCTGCCCCAATTCATTCTTTAAATAATTAATATATGGAGGTTTGAATGAGTTATACATTGAATAGATATGAAAATATGATTAGAGAATTTATTATTGATCAACAGTCTGACTCTTATAACAGAGGGGCTATCAATTATTCAAGATATAATAATTTACGAGTTACAATGGAACCTTCAAAATTGAAAGATCCTCATTTGTTTATTCGTATTGGTATTTCTGATGCTTGTTTTTTAATTGAAGATGGCACTTTGTTGTCTGGTTCATTGGGGGCAGATACAAAGTTTATTCCAAAATGGTTGAATAAATCAGGCGTAAGAGAAGAATTAATGTTGACTTGGATTGATGCGCAAAAAGTAGATTTTGAAGAAGCGGAAAGAAATGAATAATATTACGTAATAAATTATTTGCAATTTATTTTGTTTGTTATAAAATTATAATATAATTTAGGATAGAATGTGATTTTGAGAAACACATTCTATTTTAATAGGTAACATTTTATTAGAAAAGGAAATAAAAATGGGCATTAAAGGTAGAGTTGACAAAATGGTAGTTTTAGCTTGTGAAGAATGCAAAGAAAGAAACTACACAACAGTTAAAAACAAAAAAACAAGCAAAGAAAGAATGGAATTGAACAAATATTGTCCAAGATGCCAAAAACACACTTCTCATAAAGAAACAAAATAGTGCTTTTAAATGAGTGCTTTATTCAGTTGCTTAGTAGGGTTTACCTCACGTCAGTTAGATTAAGTTCTACCAACTGAAAAAAGCGCAAAACAAGACAATTAAATATAATAAGCGCCTTTAGTTCAGTTGGTAGAACGTCGGTCTCCAAAACCGGATGTCGAGGGTTCGAGTCCTTCAGGGCGCGAGTTATATAAAAAAAGGAAAAATAAATGAATAATGAAATGATACAAGCAATGGTTACGTACTTCAAAGGTGTTCGTGCCGAATGTGGTAAAATCAATTGGCCAGAAAAACAACAAGTTATAGCAGAAACAATTTTTGTTATTGTTATTGTTACTTTTTTTACTGTTGCAGTGTATTTAATGGACATTATTTTTAAATCAGTTTTAGGACTAATCCCAAATAGTTAAGGAAGAATATAAACAATGGCAGAAAAAGACAAAGAATTATTTATGGACGAAAGTGCAGAAGTTGTTAAAGCTAACAGAGATTTAGTTGGCGATATAGTAGTTGGCGAAGGTGTTCCTTCAAAAGCTAGAAAAGCAAAAAAAGAAACAACAAAAAAAGCATCTAAGCCACGTACTAAAAAAGTAAAAGAAGAAATTTCAGAAGTTTCAACAGAAGAAGTTTCAGAAGTTGAGAATATAAAACCAGCAAAAGCTCCAGAAAAACGTTGGTATATTGTGAATACATATTCAGGATACGAAAATAAAGTTAAAGTAAACTTAGAAAAACGTATTGAATATATGAATATGACTGAAAAAATCTTCAGAGTAGAAGTACCACAAAAAACAATTACTCAGGTAAAAGCTGGTAAAAAAACAGAAAAAGACGAAAAAGTATTTCCAGGATATGTTTTAGTAGAAATGATAATGGACGAAGACAGTTGGTATGTAGTAAGACATACAGCTGGTGTAACTCGTTTTGTAGGTTCAGCTAAAAAACCTATCCCAGCAAGAGATAGTGAGATTAAGAAAGTTCTAGGTAGAGCAACAACAGACGCTCCACAAAGAATTGAACTTGACGTTAAGGCCGGCGATAAAGTTAAGATTATTGCAGGTCCATTTGCAGACTTTGTTGGTGATATTACAGAAGTATATCCTGATAAGGCTAAATTAAGAGCAAACGTATCAATCTTTGGTCGTGAAACTCCAGTAGAATTAGAATACAAACAAATTCAAAAATTATAATAAAGCGAAAGCTTAAACTAAGTAAATTGTGGAAGGGGTATCCCGTTATTACCACAGAAAGGACAAAACATGGCAAAAAAAGTAGTAGGAAAAATCAAACTTCAAATTGAAGCCGGAAAAGCAAATCCATCACCTCCAGTTGGTCCAGCATTAGGTCAACATGGTGTAAACATCATGGATTTCTGCAAACAATTCAACGCAAAAACTGAATCACAAGCAGGCTACATTATTCCGGTAGTTATTGATGTTTATGAAGACAGAAGTTTTACATTCGTGACAAAATCACCTCCAGCTCCTGTTTTAATTAAGAAAATTTTAAACATTCCTAAAGGATCAGCTGTACCTAATAAAACAAAAGTTGCAGAAATAACTCAAGAACAACTTGAAGAAATCGCAAAAATTAAAATGAACGACTTGAATGCAACAACAATGGAAGCTGCTGTAGAAATGATAAAAGGTTCTTGCAGAGCTATGGGTGTTACTGTTAAACAGTAATAGTACAGTTAAGTATGGAAGGACGAAAGTCCGTTACTACCACGAAAGGAAAAAATTATGTCAAAATTAACAAAAAAACAACAAAAAATGCAAGAGTTGTTGGAAGGTTTTGAACAACCATCAACAGGTATTGAAGCATTAAAAAAATTAAAAGAAATCTCAGAAGCGGTTTCAAAATTTAATGAAACAGTAGAATGCCACATGAGATTAGGTATTGAAGTAAAACACGCTGATCAACAAATTCGTTCAACAACTGTATTACCAGCAGGTTTAGGTAAAACAGTTAGAGTTTGTGTTATCGCAAAAGGTAACAAAGTTGACGAAGCATTGGCAGCAGGTGCAGACTTTGCAGGAACAGAAGATATCATTGATAAAATCGACAAAGGTTGGTTTGAATTTGATACTTTAATTGCAACTCCAGATTGTATGGGTATGTTAGGTAAATTAGGTCGTGTATTAGGTCCAAAAGGCTTGATGCCAAACCCTAAAACTGGTACTGTAACATTAGAAGTTGGCAAGGCTGTTAAAGATGCAAAAGCTGGTAAAGTTGAATTTCGTGCTGATAAACAAGGTATGATTCACTGTCCTATCGGTAAAGTTCAATTCAGCGTTGAAGATTTAATGAAAAACTATGCAACATTAGCAGAAGCGATTATCAAAGCAAAACCTGCTTCATCAAAAGGTACATACATTAAATCTGCATACTTATCAACAACAATGGGTCCTGGTATCAAATTAGATACAAAATCTTTAGCAACAGAAGTTAAAGAATACATTGGCGCATAGTTGATGAAATTTTTTAGGCGTGGCGTAAGCCACGCCTTTTTTAATAATTTAATTAAGGATATTAACATGAAAAAAGGCTTATTTATTACATTTGAGGGTGCAGATGGTTGTGGAAAAACTACTCAAATAAAATTATTAACTGAATATTTAAAAGAAAAAGGTTATGATGTAGTTTTAACGAGAGAACCTGGGTGTAAAGGTTTAGGTGAAAAAATTCGTTCATTGTTATTAGATTATGATGGAGAGGTTTCTTCAGTTTGCGAATCTTTTTTATTTTTAGCTGATAGGGCTCAAAATGTTGATATTATTGTTCGTAAGAACATAGAGCAAGGTAAAATTGTAATTAGTGATAGACATACAGATTCATCGCTTGCATATCAAGGTTATGGAAGACAATTAGATGTTGAAAAAATTGATATGTTGAATAATATTGCAACAAGTGGTTTAAAACCTGATTTAACAATAGTTTTTGACGTAGATGTAGAAACTTCTATGACTAGAGTAGGTAAAGTAAAGGACAGAATGGAATCTGCGGGTAGAGAATTTTTTGAAAGAGTTCGTCAGGGTTATTTAAAAATAGCCCAAAAAGAACCAAACAGAGTTAAAGTGATTAATTCTGTTGATTCAATAGAAAATATTCATAATCAAGTTGTCGATTTATTTGTTGAACTCGAAGAAAAATTCTTTAAGTAATTCATAACCTTTTAAGAAACTTTTGTAATCTATTTTTTCTTCTGCAGAGTGCATATTATAAAGGTCAGCAAGTCCCATTAAAAATGGAATAAATGTTTCGCCTTTTGCGTTTTTATGTTGGCAGTAAATATGAGTTTCGGCACCAGCGTGGAAAGAATTTATTGCGTATTTTACGCCTAATTTTTTTGCAGTTCGTTCAAAAACTTCTGGAATATAGGTATCATTTGATTTTTCAAATGCAGGCATTTTTTGTTTAAAAGAGCCTGTCGCTTTTGCAATTCCGTCGTATTTTTTATTAAATTCTTCAATTATCCCTTGTATTTTAGAGATTAACTCATTTTCTTTGCTTAAATCAGCGCTTCTGATAGAATATGTTGCTTCAGCATAAGGATTTAATACGTTTGTAACTTTAATATCGCCTGCTTTAATACCGCCTAAATTAATAGAAGTAACAACGCCAGTTTCGTCTTGGTAGTAAACCCCTTGAGGAATATTATTGCAAAGTTCTGCCATTAATTTAGCTGCATTTGGTTTAGTTTTATCTGCAATTTCAATCCCTGAATGTCCGCCTTTACAAGAAATTTCGATATGTCCGTTGCAGTAACTTGCACCAGAAACTTGCAGAACTCCAAATTCATCAGCATCACACACAATGACATATTTTGAATTTAATTTATTAAAATCAAAATTATGTATTCCGCTCATGCCGTTTTCTTCATCGCGAGTAAAAACCACTTCAAGTCCGCCATGCTTCATGTCTGAATTTTTTATATCTTTTAATAATTTTAAAGCTGATGACATTCCGAATTTATCATCGCCACCGAGAGTTCTGTTATTTGCGTGTATAAAATCACCTTCTAAAACCGGAATTACTGGAGAATCATCTCCAACAACGTCCATGTGTGATGATAATGCCATTAAAGGCTTTGAACTGTCTGTTGCAGGCAGTTTGATTATGACATTGTTGTAAGAGTCTGTTTCAAAGTTTAACCCTTCTTTTTGGCAGTATTCTTTAACCCAGTCAACGACTTTTTCTTCGTGTAAAGATGGTGATGGAATACTTGTTAAATTGTAAAAAATGTCAATTAATTCTTCGCTTTGTCTTAAATTTTCTAATGTTGTCATAGTTATTGTCCTCTAAAAAATCTTTGTCCGATGCCACCTTCTCCGATACGGATTTTTACTGTTCGCATACATTTAGGGCATCGACCAACGTATGCGTTACCTTCTTTATTTTGGTATATTCTACCATATACACCACAGCAATCAAACATAATCCCTAAAAACTTTTTGGGTTCTTTTTTATCGTTGTCTGTCATTTTTGCATTCCTTTTTAGAACTTTTCAATTGCATATTAGAGCAAGAATTACTTGAAAATACGCTGATAGTAAGAGTTTTGATATATTTTTCCTGAAGATGTGCAAAATCAAAAAGAATTACGCCACCAAGATTTAATTTTCGGGTTTCGTGGATTTGTCTTATTAAATCTTCTTCAGAACCGCCCATGAAAGTAACGAATAAACCTGCATATAACTTAGTTCTTGGCGACATTTCTTTAAGCATATTGTATATCATTGATTTGATTGTTTTAGCATCACAAGTTAAGAATAAAGGTGTGAATGCGTCGACATAGTTGTTATCAGACCATGTTGTCCAATCTTGTTGCTTGGTTTCAAGTGCGGCAAATTTATCAGGGAAAACTACCGCAGTTAGTGTTGTTTTGTTTTGGCGACAAATTTTTGATACTGCTTCAACAAAAAGTGTAATTTTATCTTGTCTGTATTTATCCCATTCAGTCCATAATTTTGAGTTGTAAACTAAATTTGCGGGGTCTTCTCCATAGATAAGTTTAAATTCATCTCTGGCATATTTTGTATAACCCCAATTACTTGCAGCGTAATTCATGTATTTTGCTCTTACAGATTGAGGATACCTTATGTAATCCAAATTAATCCCATCAGGACTGTATGTATTGATTATTTCTGTAATTAATTCTGTTAAAAAAGTTTGTACAGCAGGGTTTGCAGGGTCGAGAAAGTAACCGTTATGTTCTGAGGAAGATGTAATTGGTAATGGTGCATCAACGCTTCTTAGATTAACATTCGACCATTCAGGATTTACTGCAAGGATTGATTTATCTACTTGAGGTTTGTTGCCAATGTAGAAGGATTCAAACCAAATATGAACCTTAATACCTCTTTTGTGAGCCTCAGTAATCCAAATCCTTAACGGATCTATACCTTCAAAATTTTGGTTTTGGATATAAAATCCGTATTTCTCCATGGTTTTGCTTGGAAAAATAGTTCTGCCATGGAAATAAGTTTCTAAGAAAACATTATTAATCCCTGCCACTTTAAGTCTATCAAGTGTTGAAATTATTCCTGTTTCTGTGTTGTTTGTCGGTCTAATCCAAATTCCTTTTAATTCGTTAGATTTGTATGGAATTGAAGTTGCAAGGGCTTGATTTGCGCAATCCATTGCCTTTATCGCATATTCTTTTGTATTCGCAGAATGTCTTTGAGCTCGTTTTAGGTAATGTTTTGCATCACTAATTAATTCTCTTGTTGGTCTGCTATTGTAGGTTAAAGAATTTTTTTGATAATAATTCATCATAACAGTTGCTTCTTCAATTTTTTCTTTTGCTGCAAAAATATAGCTATCAGAAGTTGTTATTGCAGTAATTGTTTGATTGTTAGTATCTATAAATACTTTTGTACCGATATGAATATTTTGATTTAACCAAGTTTTTGCTCTGCCATGAGCGCTTATAACTAAACCATTTGAGGGAATAATTGAATCAGCACCGCTTAGAGAAGTTACAATATTGCCATCAACAATGGCTTCTGCGCCAAATTCATTTGTGCCAGTTGAGTTTCCAAAACTTTGTGTATAAACAATAAGTTGGTTTGCCCCTCTTAGTCCTGGATATAGACTAGCTGACCAATTATTAGACATTGTAGGGTCTATGGCGTTAATTTTATATGTCGATTTTTGAAATATTTGTTCGTGTGGTGATATTATAACCGACTTGAAAGCGTTATCTGCCAGTGCATTCAAGCCTGATAAAAGTATCCCAAATGTTATTAATAGTGTTGTTAAAAATCGCCTCATTTTTCCCCTTTTAGTCATTATAAAAATATGGTTTCTTTCGATAATAATATGGTGATTTGTTGTATCTTTGCGCGTCAATGGCTTCAATTCTTAATTGCAAAGCCTTTGAAGGATTTAGCATGTATGCTTTTTTATAGTATTGGCTTGATTTAACTAAATCACCTAGCTTTTCATTTGTTTCTCCTATATTATAGTACAGAGAATATTTATCTGCATAATTATATTTTTCTGCTAACTTATAGTGCTTTAATGCTTTGTTTAAATCAAGATTATCAAAGAAATATCCTGCAAAAAAGAAATGATTGAAGGAATTCTTCGGATCCATGTTTAAACCCTGATAAAAGTAAGAGCGGGCAAGAGTATATCTTTTTTCTTTACCGTAAATATATCCAATTTTTCCGTAAGTTTTATAGGATTTTGGGTTAATTTTTGTAACTGTTACATAGTAGCCAAGTGCTTCTCGGTAGTTATGCTTTTTTTGAATTGCTGTTTTTGAGGCATGCTCCGCTTTAAATAGATATTCGTCCCCTTTTCTTAGGTATTCGCCCTCTTTAAGAATTGTGTAGTCAATATTAACCGAATCGTATTCAATTCGACCTTCAAGAGCAAATACTTTCCCTGAAAATAATATTAGACATGTGAGTAATAATAATTTTGTTAAATTTTTCATAAAATTTTACTTAATAATTTACAACATTTACTATTATATCAATAAATTTTAAGTTATCATAATATGTAACAGGGAGTAACATTTTGAACGATTTATTTTTTTTATTAGCATTTATCTTTTTAGGAACAGCGTTCGTAATTGCGGGTATATTGACTGCCTTTATTTGCGCTTATAATTCGGATAATGTCGATAAATCAACTTATGAGTGCGGAGTTAAATTATTTGGTGATGTAACTTTGCAGTATGATGTAAAATTTATTAATTTTGCGGTCATGTTTTTGATATTTGACGCCTCGTTAATATTTTTATTTCCATTTGCATTAGTTTTAACGGAATGTTCGTTATCAGTCTTACTAACAATGATATTTTTCTTGTTAATACTTTTGTTTGTACTGATTTTTGCTATTTATAAACGCATTTTGAGGTGGCAGTAATGAATATTATTATATCAAGTGTGGATTATATTTTAAATTGGGGACGCGCGAATTCATTATGGCCATTAACTTTTGCAACTTCTTGTTGTGGCATTGAAATGATGCATGCTACAATGAGTAAATGTGATTTGGCAAGGTTTGGTTCAGAAGTTTTCAGAGCAACTCCTAGACAGGCTGATTTGTTGATTTGTGCGGGTACTATTACACACAAAATGGCGCCAGTTTTACTGAAATTATATAACCAAATGCCTGAGCCAAAATATGTTATTGCAATGGGAGCATGTGCTTGTGGGGGCGGAATGTTTGCACAAGACTCTTATTCTGTTGTAAAAGGTATTGATAAAATTATTCCTGTTGATATTTATTTACCAATGTGTCCACCTAAACCAGAGGCTTTGGTTGATGCAATTATGAAATTACAAAAAAATATCAAAGGAGAAACAATTTTAAAGCGTGAGGAATTTGTTGAAAGTCATTGTTCAAATTTAGTTGAAAATTTTGGCATACTTTCACCTGATGAAGTTCAAGTTTCATATTTGGGGGTTGATATTGATGATTGATTTTTCTTTATTAACTAAAAATTTCGATAATATTTCTATAAATAACAATAAAATATTAATTCAGGATAATTTATTGGAAATTCTTAAATTTTTAAAAGATACTCCAGAATTGCATTTTGAAATGTTGACATCAATAGTTGCCGTTGATTTGGGCGATTATATTGAATTGATTTATCAGCTATATTCTTTGCATAACAATGAAATTTTAGAAATATCTTACAAAATAAAGGATTTTGTTGCACCAAGTGTTATAGATGTTTATCCTTCAGCTTATTTTGACGAGTGCGAAATCTATGATTTGTTTGGAGTAAATTTTGATGGCAATATTAAATTAAAAAGATTGTTTTTACCAAATTCTTGGGTGGGTAATCCCTTGTTAAAATCTTATGAACAAAAAGATGAAAGGTTGGTTTGGAATGACTAATTTATTGAAAATAAATATTGGTCCTCAACACCCATCAACACATGGCGTTTTACATTTAACTTGCGAGTTAGATGGTGAAAATGTTGTTTCTTTAACCCCTGACGTCGGTTATTTACATAGAGGTTTGGAAAAACTTGCTGAAAGTAGAACTTATTTGCAGTATTTACCAATGGTTGACAGAGTTGACTATTTGGGCGGATTTTTTACTTCTTATGCCTATTGCTCGGCTGTTGAAAATCTTTTGAGCATAAATCCGTCTGAAAAAGCAGAATATATAAGAGTTTTATGCATGGAATTAAATAGAATTGCATCTCATTTACTTTGGTTGGGTACTTTTTTATTGGATTTAGGCGCATCTTCTCCTATTTTTTACTGTTTTAGAGAGCGTGATGAAATTTTGTCTATTTTCGAAAAATTAACTGGTCAAAGAATGATGTATAATTACTTTACTTTTGGCGGAGTAAGAAACGATATTGAGGCAGGTTTGTTAAATGAAATTTCAGAATTTTTAGATAAATTTTTAGCAAAAGTAGATGATTATGAAAAAATTATTACAAACAATCCAATTTTTGTTGACAGAACTAAAAATAAAGGTATTTTATCTAAGCAAACTGCTTTAAAATATTCAATTACAGGTCCAAATCTAAGGGCGAGTGGTTGTGAATTGGATTTCAGAAAGTCTAAACCATATTCTTGTTATGAAAATCTTGATTTTATTCCTGCTGTAAATTCCGATGGAGATAGTTATGCTCGTTATTTAGCAAGAATTAACGAAATGCGTATTTCAAGTTCTTTAGTTAAACAATGTATTATGTTTTTGAAAAAATCAAATGAAAATATTGAAAAAACGATTAACCCTGTTAATTTAAAAGTTCCAGAAGGTGAATTTACATCTTATGTTGAATCTTCAAGAGGTCTATTGTGTTGTTATGTTAAATCTGACGGCTCGGGTAAACCTTATAGGGTAAAATGGAGAACTGGTTCTTTTTACGCAGTTCAATTATTGCCAGAATTAATGAAAAACGCTTTATATCAAGATTTAATCGCAATTTTTGGCTCATTAGACGTTATTTTGCCAGAGGTGGATAGATAATGAATTATTTATATTTTTTATATACTCAATTTTTAAAAAGTCATAACATACCTAGTATCGTAGGTGATGTTACTTTTGCGGTGTTACCGTTTGTTATTATTATTGCCGTTTTAATGCTAATGGTATTAATTCTAGTTTATGCAGAAAGAAAAATTTTGGCATTATTTACTCAAAGATTTGGTCCTAATAGAGTCGGCTATAAAGGAATTTTACAAACAACTGCCGACGCTTTAAAACTTCTTTGCAAACAAAATTTAACTCCTGAGAGAGCGGATAAATTGTTGTATAATTTCGCACCAATATTAGTCTTTGTTCCTGTAATTATACTTTGGGGCTTAATTCCTTATTCTTCAGAGTTTGTTTTTATGAATTTTTACGTAAGTTTATTGTTGTATTTTGCAGTTGCGGTTTTGCCGATTTTAGGAATAATTTTGGCTGGATACGCAAGCGGTAATAAATATTCGTATCTAGGTACAATAAGAGCTTGCGCGCAAGTTATTAGTTATGAATTACCGATTTCATTCGTAATCTTATCAATTGTGGCTTTATCATCAAGTTTAAATTTGAAAGATATAATTTATTCTCAAATTGGTGAAGGAGCTATGTTAGGTTGGTATATATTCCCTTCTTTTATCGGGTTTTTAATAATGTTTATCGCAGTTTTGGCTGAATTAAACAGATGTCCATTTGATTTACCTGAGGCTGAAAGTGAATTGGTTGCAGGTTACAATACGGAATATTCAGGTATGCGATTTGCATTTTTCTTTTTGGCAGAATATGCTTTGATGTTTGTAATGTCTGCATTTATGGTTTGTATTTTCTTTGGTGGTTTTTTACCAATTGGTCAAAAATATATTTCAGAAGTCTTTTTTACAAATTCAGAGTTTTTGCAAGTTTTCATTTATTTTGAACAGGCTATGTGGTTATTTATAAAGAGTTTAGTTCTGGTTGGGTTATTTATGTTAGTTCGCGCTACTTTACCAAGAATGGCTTATAAATCGCTTCTGAAATTCTCGTGGTATTTTTTATTACCACTGGCTATAATCAATTTTCTTGTAATTATTGTATTCAAATACTTTTTAGGAGGTGTTTAATATGATAAAATCTTTTATTAACAATGTTATCGCAATTTTAGTCGGACATTTTACTGTTTTTAAACATTCTTTTAAAAAACCTGTAACAGTAAAATTTCCAGAGCAAAAAATTAATATTCCAGAACGATTCCGAGGGTTACATTCTTGGGATTCACAGCTTTGTTGCGGGTGTCATTTATGTGAAAAAGTTTGTCCTGCAGGAGCTATTAAAATTATAGATGACAATGGAGAAAAATCGCTTACAATTGATTTAGGTAAATGCATTTTTTGTGGTAATTGTATGTATTATTGCCCAAAATCTGCGATAAAAATGTCCGATAAATTTACTTTAGCAACGGATAAAAAATCTGATTTAACATTTGAAATAAATACTTTAAATTTAACTAATAATGATAATATAATGGATTAATGAACATGACAGATACGAATATAATTAATACAATTACATTTTATGGATTTTCAGTTGCAATTCTTGTATTTGCGCTAATTGCAATATTTTCACGTAAAATTATATATACTTTAATATTTTCGGCATTGGTATTTTTCTTTTCTGCGGGCTTGTTTTTCTCTTTAGGTGCTGGTTATAACGCAGTTGTGCAAATTATAATTTATGGTATTGCAGTTCCAATGATTTTCTTGTTTGCGGTTATGTTTACATCTAAAAAAGAAGATAAATTTTTCAATTTTAATCTTACACCTAAGTTTTTCTTAGCATTTTTATCAGTAGTATGTTTAACGATGTTATTATGCTATTCTACAAGATTTGCGATTTATATAAATTCATCAGTTGCAGATTTTTTCAATGTTTTAAAACCAGAGTTTTCTGATTTTGATTCAGTTGTTTTATTGGCAAATACGATGTACTCAGTTTATAATTTGCCGTTAATTATGTTTGGCTTGATTTTAGTGGCTTGCGTAATTGGAATATCTGTTTTGAACTTTGTAAAAGAAGTTAGGGGGCGTAAACATGGAGATTAATTTCTTTAATATTGGAATTTCACATTATTTGGTTGTTGCCCTACTATTATTTTTGATAGGCGCTTTTGGGGTGATTGTTTCAAGAAATGTTATAAAAGTTTTATTATGTCTTGAATTTATGCTAACTGCTGTAAATATTAACTTTATTGCGTTTGCGTCATATCTTGATACAATAAATTTTTCAGGATTTGTATTCGCAATTTTTTATACTGCAATCGGCGCAGTTGAAATTGCGATTGCGATAATTATTTTTTACTTAATGTATAAAGAAAAGAAAACGGTTGATATTAATAAATATAAGGAGCTTAAAGGGTAATGGATTTCTTTGTTCAAAATATTTATACAATTATTCTAATACCTTTATGGGTTGCTTTACTAATATTTATTGGTAAATTTTTCGCTGTGTTACAGTATCGTAAATTAGTTGGCGCTTTAACTATTTTAGGTTCTATTTATGCATTAGTATTTTCAATTGGCGCGTTTACAAAAACCTTATTAAATAAAGGTTTTACGTTTGTTTTAACTAATCATTTTATTGCGATTGATAATTATAATTTTGATATTGGAATTTATTTAGATGGTGTTTCTGCATGGCTGATTTTATTAGTTGCGATTGTGTCTTTGCTCGTTAATATGTATGCATATTCTTATATGCAGTATGACAAAAGTTTTATGCGATTTTTCGGTTATATTAATTTTTTTATGTTTTCTATGTATGGATTAATATTAGCGCCGAATTTGTTTCAAATGTACTTATTTTGGGAATTGGTTGGAGTATCAAGCTATTTATTAATTGGGTTTTGGTACAAAAAAACGGAAGTTACCTTTGCAGCCAGAAAAACTTTTATAATCAACAGAATTGGTGATTTTGCTTTTCTATCGGGAATAATTTTAGCGGGGTACATTGTTTTAACAAATTTAAGTAATTTCAGCGCAATTACAATCCCATTTGAACAAATTGAAATTATCTCTGCACAAATTTATGGTTGCACTTCTGACGGAATATTTATTTTATTGTGTTTGCTACTACTCATGGGTGCAATTGCAAAATCTGCTCAATTCCCGCTTCATACGTGGCTAATTGATGCAATGAAAGGGCCAGTACCAGTTAGTGCGCTAATTCACTCTGCAACGATGGTTGTGGCTGGTGTTTTACTTTTGATTAGACTTTATCCGTTATTTTCATTAAATGAATATGTTCTCCAAATTATTGCTATAATTGGGACTATTACTGCGGTTATGTGTTCCGCTTTTGCTATGTGTCAGAACGATATGAAAAAAGTTTTGGCATATTCTACAAACGCTCAGTTAGGCTTAATGTTTCTTTCTGTTGCAATGTGCTCAGTAACTGTTGCGTTAATTCATTTAACCGCACACGCAATTATAAAAGCTATGTTATTCTTAGCTTGTGGTGTTGTAATTTATTCTTTAAATGGAAATACAGATATAAAATTGGCAGGCGGATTAAGAAAAAAATTGCCAACTACTGCAATATCATTTTTAATTGGTATTTTCTCACTATCAGGTTTTTTCTTTGCAGGTTTTGCTTCTAAAGAGCTTATGTTTTCAGCTTTATTAACCGAAAAACATTATGTTTATGCTGTAATATTTTTAATTATTGCTTTTATGACCGCATTTTATTTATTTAGACTTTATTTCTATATTTTCGAAGGCGAACAACATTATGAAGATGAATTAAAACCAGTTGATTTTAATATGAATTTAATACCTGCAATATTTTCAATTTTAGTAATTTTATTGTGGTTTGTGCTACCAAAAACAGAAAATATTTTAATGACTGTCATTATGTATATTGTTATTATTACTGGATTATTCACCGCTTACGTGTTATTTACACAAAAGAACTTGTTGAAAAAAATTCCATTAATTCAAGATTTATTTTTCAATGGATTTTATCTTGATGAATTTTATTTGAATTTATCAAGAATATACAATAATGTTGCAAGGGGCTGTTATTTACTTGATAAATATGTGTTTGAAAGTATTTCATATTGCTTTTCACTTACAACAAGATTAATTTCGTGGACCTTTTCAAAACTTCAAACAGGTAATATTCAAAGTTATTTATCATATTCTTTATTTTTAATTATGATGTGCTTTGGCGGAATTATACTGGTTTATAGCTTAATTATATATTTTTCAGAGGTGCAATAATGAGTTTAATATCATTAAAAATATTAATATTTTTACCGTTGGTGTTTTGTTGTTTATTCTTAACCCCAATTTTTTCAGGACATTCAGTATTAATAAGACGTTTGGCAAAAACTTTTTCTGCAATTATATTTTTATATTCATTGTTGTTCTTTATAGGATTTAACCCAGCAGATGGCATAAATTTTTCAGAGTCTTTGAAATTTTTAGGCGATGATTGGCTTGATGCTCTTGGAATTTCTTTATCTTTTGGGCTTGATAGTTTGTCATTAGTGATGATATTATTAACAACATTTTTAGCGCTTATTGCTTGTATGGCAAGCAAAGGAGTTATAAAATCAAAACACTCTTTGTATTATGCACTAATATTTTTGTTAGAATTTGCAGTTTTGGGCGTTTTTAGCGCACAAGATATTTTTGAATTTTTTATGTTTTGGGAGTTAGAATTAATCCCAACGTACTTCTTGATTAGTTTGTGGGGTGAAGGTAAAGCTAAAAAATCTGCCATGCAATTTTTATTATATACATTTGGCGGAAGTATATTTATGCTTTGCGGATTCTTAATGTTATATAATTTCCATTTTATTTCAACTTCGCAATTAACTGGTTGTATTTCTGAACTTAACTTTGATTATGATGTTGCACCAATTCATTTGCAACTTATAGCTTCAATATTAATTTTTATTGGTTTTGCAGTAAAATTACCTGTAATTCCTCTTCATTCTTGGCTTCCAAAAGCTCATGTTGATGCACCGACTCCAATTAGTATATTACTTGCGGGTTTACTTTTAAAAATGGGTGCTTACGGTATTTTGCGTTTTAATATTCAGCTTTTGCCTGATCCATTTTTATTAATGTTGCCATACCTTATCATATTGGCATTTATAAATATAATTTTTGCGAGTATTCTTGCTTACAGACAAAATGATATAAAGAGAATTATTGCTTATTCAAGTATTTCAGCAATGGGAATAATTTTATTAGGATTATGTTCATTAACATCAGTTGGTATAACTGGCGCTATATTTTTAATGCTGGCTCATGGTGTTGTAAGCGCAGGCTTATTCTTTATTGTCGGGGTTATTTATGAACGCACTAAAACAAGAGAAATTTCTCAACTTGGAGGAATTGCTTCTGTTATGCCGAGATTTAGTGCATTTTCATTAGTAATTGTGTTGTCGGCGGTCGGATTACCTGGACTAATGCTATTTGTAGGCGAATTTTTGACCTTGTGGGGTGCTTTTAATTCAACTGTCTTAAATAATTATTTAATTCAAGTTGTTGCTCTTACTTCAGTAGTTGTAATAGTTTTATCTGTTGCATACTGTTTAAGATTTTTTCACAAGGTTTATTATGATACGATTTTAGAACGTTTTGAAAAAATTGCAGATATCACTAATAATGAAGCTCTTGTGTTATTTTCGATTACTATTGTATTAATTTTATTTGGTTGCTTGCCGATGACCTTGATTGATACAATAAAAACTTGTATTACTACGTTCATTGGTGCTTTTGGAGGATAAAACATGAAAATAATCGCAGATATTTTAAATTCAATGCTTCCAGAATTATTTATGCTAATTACAATCTTTGTTTTAGCATTTATATCTATGTTTTATAACGTAAAATTTAATAAAGCCTCAAAGTGGATTGCTCTATCAGGCACTATTATTGCCTTATTTTCGCTTAATAAATTACAAATTGAGCCAATTTATTACGCATTTAGCGATAATTGTATTTCTGATATTTTTACAGTATTCATTAAGGCGTTTATACTTATATCCTCGCTTATAGTCATACTTTTATCAAAGAAAAATGTTTCAAAAAGAAATCATAAAACTTTTCAATTTTATATGTTGTTATTAACAGCAACATTAGGGGCATTATTTGTTGTTTCCTCAAATGATTTTTTAATGTTGACTGTATCGCTTGAATTATTAAGCTTTGCGACGTACTTTTTAATCGCTTATAAAAAAGGGTATTTGTCAAAAGAGGCGTCATTTAAGTATATAATTTCAAATGTATTTGCGACTGCGGTATTTTTATTTGGAGTGTCGTATTTATACGGAATTACAGGAAGTTTGAACTTTAGTGATATTAATAACTATTTTATGAAAAATGATGCAAGTTTAATTTATACATTAGCTAATATTTTCATTTTTCTAGGTTTAGTATTTAAGTTAGCGTTATTACCATTTTCTAATTGGGTTTTAGACATTTATGAAGGTTCTGCGACTTCTGTTTCTGCATTTGTCGCAACAGTACCGAAAATTGCTATGATTGCAATTTTGGCACGTTTATTAGCATTTCCATTGAGTTATTCTTTTGAGTTGCCAATTATAATTTTGTTGATTGCAACTTTAACTGCAATTTGGGCAAATATTCTTGCAATTAGGCAGAAAAATATTTTAAGACTTCTTGGTTGTAGTTCAAGCGCAAATGCAGCTTATATGATGTTGCCATTAGCATTAATGTCAGTTTATAGCTTGTCAACAGTTATTTTTTACTTAATTACTTATGTATTTATGAATTTAGGCGTTTTTGCATCAGTAATTGTTCTTGAAAACTCAAATTATTCTTCGAAATTGTATGAATTTAAAGGATTTGCATATTCAAATCCATTTTTTGCGCTAGCATTTGCAATTTGCGTGTTTGGATTGGCAGGCTTCCCGTTAACTTCAGGATTTATAGCTAAATTTTATTTGTTTTCAGCTGTTGTAAAATCTGGTGCTATTTTTATTCCAATCTTGTTAATAGTTGCAATGACAATCATCGTTGCTTGTTTCTACTATACAAATATTGTAAAATTAATGTTTGAAAAAAATACTTCCGTTGATAACGAAATCTTGCCAAATAAATCTTCATCACCAATGGTGATTTTATACACATGCGCATTTATCACACTATTTATAGGTATTTGCCCAAATATTGTAATAAATGTGTGTAATTTTATTGCATATTATCTATAAAGTAAAACTAGGTTTACCAATCAGTAAAACTGTTATATGGCTTGATGTCATGTTGAAGTAAGTAGCCATCATCAGTTGCAGGGTCGAAGTATTCCCATAGCTTTCTAAAAATAGATTTTTTTACGTATCTACTTGATTTATATTCTCTGTTATGATTTTTTGCAATTTCTAGTTGAACTAAATCCGCAATTTGCGACGAATAGTTGTTGTTAATCAAGTATTCTGGTGATGTAACTTCTTCTGTAACCATATATGCATTTGCTGGTAACATTGAAAGTGCTAGTGCGGATATTATAATTAAATGTTTAATTTTCATTGTTTTCTCCATAGATTAATAATTTAACATTATAATATATCTGTTAAATTATGGCAAGAATATTACAAATTTATAAAGAGTTTTTTATTAATTTTTCAAGTTCATCAAGTAGTTTGTCTTCTGAAACCCTTGCAATTACTTCGCCTTTTTTAAAGATATAGCCTTCGTTAATACCCCCAGCAATACCAAAATCAGCGTGTTGAGCTTCTCCTGGACCATTAACAGCACAACCCATGGTTGCAATTGTAATATTTGCGTCTAAATTTTTAAATCGTTCTTCAACTTTTTTTGCAAGTCCGATTAAGTCAATTTGTGTTCTTCCACAAGTTGGGCAAGATACAAAGTTGACGCCTTTTTGTCTTAAATTTAGCGATTTCAAAATAGCGTAGCCAGCATGAACTTCTTCAATAGGATTTTCTGTTAATGAAACTCTAATTGTATCACCAATTCCTTGTGATAAAAGACTTCCGATACCAACGGAAGATTTAACTAATCCGCCTTTTAATGTTCCAGATTCAGTTAAACCAATGTGTAAAGGATAATCATATTTTTCAGAAAATGCTTTATATGCTTCAATTGTGGTTAAAACATCAGAAGATTTTAACGAAACTTTTATTAAATCAAAATCCAAATCTTCGAGAATTTTAATATGACCTTCTGCACTTTTAACCATTTTTTCTGCAAGTGGAATATCTAAATCTTTAAGAGATTTTTCTAAAGAACCAGCATTAATACCTATTCTAATAGGTATATTTTGTTGTTTTGCAAGATTTACAACTTTTTCAACATTTTCGCGTTTACCAATATTGCCAGGATTTAATCTTAAAGCTGAAACCCCATTATTAATAGCTTGTAGCGCTAATCTATAATCAAAATGAATATCTGCGACAACTGGAATAGGTGATTTGTTGACGATGTCTTTAAGCGCCTCTCCTGCGTCTTTATTTAATACCGCTAATCTAATCACTTCGCAACCAGCTTCTGCAAGCTCATTAATTTGTTTTATTGTTGTGTTAACATCTCTAGTGTCTGTATTACACATAGATTGCACTGAAATTGGTGCATCACCGCCAATTTTTACGTTTCCAATAGAAATTTGTTTTGTTTTTCTTCTTTTTATCATAAAATAATAATAACACTAAAATAAAGCATGAGGTAGTTATGAAATTTGCAGTTATTTCTGATATACATGGCAATATGTTTGCTCTAAACGCCGTTTTAAATGATATTAAAAGCCAAAATATTGATAAAATTTATTGTCTTGGAGATTTAGCTATGGCTGGTCCAGAACCAAATAAAACAGTTAATTTTGTTAAAAATCAAAATTGGACTGTTATTCAAGGCAATACGGATAACATGATAGTTAATTATTCTGAGGATTTATACAAAAAAGTCCACGATAATGCACCAATTATGGCAAATGCTCTTAAACTTGATGTCGAAGAAATTTCACCAGAAAACAAAGAATTTTTAAAAAATTTACCTGCGCAAAAATCAATTGAAATTGAAGGGGTGAAAATTCTTTTGGTACACGGTTCTCCACGCAAAAATGATGAAAATATTTTTCCAAATTTATCAATGGAAAAAATTGAAGAAATTGTTCAAAATGTTGAAGAAAGCGTGATTTTTTGCGGTCATACACATATTCCATGTGGATATCAAACTGAGTCTAAAAAAACAATAGTAAATGTTGGTAGTGTAGGCAGACCTTTTACTGAAAAACCTGATGCCTGTTATGTTATAGCAGAAGTTGCTAATGGCGAATTGTTGGTTGAACACAAAATGATTGACTACGACAGAGTTTCAGCTTCAAATATCTTATCTGAGAGAAATTTCGATGGCGCGAATAATTTGGCGCAAATGCTTATCAAACCTGAAACTCGCCACATGTAAAGTAATTTAACAAATTTTTAAATAATTCTAAAATGCCTTATAATATAGTTATGAAGGATATTTTGGCTTATTATACAAAAGATGGCTCAGTTGGTTTATATGACTGTAAAACAGAGGACATTTACCACTCTGTTTATGGTGCATATAGCGAGGCTTATGATAAGTTTATTATACCTGCAGATATAAATTTCTACTTAAATAAAACTAATAGAATAAAAGTTTTAGATTTATGTTATGGAATTGGTTACAATACAAAAGGTTTTTTAAATTATTTTTTAGAAAATTTTTCACAAGAAATTTTAAAAAATAATTCATCTCTTACAACAAATATCGCTACGATAGATACCAATAACATATTATCAAAAAATAATAATAAAAAATCAGAAAATTTTCCAAAAAAATATAAAATAATTTCTTTTTATAACGCACAGATAGATACCAATAATATTTTTAAAGAATTTTTAAAGGATTTTATTAAAAATAGAAAAAATATTAGAGTTTCGTATGCAAATTTTGAAAAAATAAATAGATACGATGAAACAAAAAATAAAAAATTTTTTATAAACATTGATGCAGTTGATTATAATGAAACTTTAATGAAATTATCGCCATTTTTTGCGAACAAAAACAGAAAATACAAATCAAAAAGTTCAGGGATAAAAAAGGTTGATAAATTTTTAGAGGACAAAAAGTTTTTTAAAAATATTTATAAGCATCATCAAGAAGTAGATATGATTTTGCTCATGGCATTAATAAAAAAATATGGAGAAAATTTCCTTGACGAAATAATAAAAGCGAAATTGACCGATAAGAGGCTTAAAAAATTTTTTAATGAAGAAATGGTAGATTTCCTTCGTTTTTATCAAAACAAGAGGTATAAACTATCCCCTAAGGGATTTAAATCGACCTTTTTACATAATATATATTATCGGTATATATCTATATGTTATAAAAATAGTCTAAAAGTATTAAAAAATAACAAAATTTCAATCAAATACATTAGCGATGATGCACGAAATTATTTGAAAAATAATTTCAACAGATATGATTTAATATTTTTAGATGCTTTTACACCAACATTAGCTCCTGAATTATGGTCTTATGAATTTATTAAACTTTTGTATTCTGTTTTGAATTTTGATGGCAAAATTTTGACTTATTCTTCTTCAGCTTCAATAAGAAATGCATTTTTAGAAAACAATTTTTATGTTGGTAAAATTTTTAATGAACATGAAAATAAATTTACGGGTACAATAGCGACAAAGAATAAAGAATTAATAAAGTACCCCCTAGATGAATTTGACTTGGGTTTAATTCGTTCAAAAGCAGGTATAACCTACAAAGATAAAAACTTAAATTCAAACAGGGAAGAAATTTTAGAACGTCGAAAAACTGAAATTGATGAAAGTGATTTGATATCGACAACACAATTTATCAAAAAATTCAAAGGAGAACATTATAATGACCTATGATGTAGTTATTATTGGTGGTGGAACTTCAGGTTGTGCCGTTGCTTATACACTAGGTAAGGCTGGGAAAAAAGTTTTACTCGTAGAAAAGTCTATAAATTTAGGCGGTACAATGACCTCTGGGCTTGTTACTCCAATGATGAAAACTTCAAAGAAATCTATTAATAACGATTTTTTCAACGTTTTTATACAGAAAATGAAAGACTATAATTCTGCAATAACCTATATTGACGGTAATGAGGGCTGGTTTAATCCTGAGATTGCAAAAATCGTTTTAGACGAACTTATGCAAGAAGCAAATGTTGAAGTAAAATTTGAAACGATATTAAGAAATGTAAATATAGCTAGCAGATATATCAAATCGATTGAACTTGAATGTAATATGTTATTGGTATCTATCGGCGCGAAGTATGTCATTGATGCAACAGGAAATTGTGATGTCGGATTTTTATCAAATTGTAATTTTATAAATAAAGATAATGAAAATCAGCCTACAACCTTGCGTTTTATAATGAGTGGAGTTGATTTAGATAAATTCGGAAAGTGGATAGAGAGTTATGATAATGACAGAAATGTTACAACCGTAGCAAATATCAATAATCAAATCCACTTATCGACTGCCTATACTTGGGATTTGAATAAAAAATGGGCTTTAAAGCCTTTATTTGACAAAGCAGTAGCTGATAGAGTTATTGAAGATACAGACAGAAACTACTTTCAGCTGTTTTCAATAGCTGGAATGCCTAATTCTATTGCATTTAATTGTCCAAGAATTATTGCAGATAAAGCTGAAAACCCTCTTAATTCAGAGGTTATTTCAAAAAATTTAATATTAGCAAGAAAGAGTATTTTGAGGCTATCAAATTTTTGTAGAAAATATCTTGTGGGCTTTGAAAACGCCTATATATCAAGTATGTCAAGTGTTTTAGG
>CAKUXD010000009.1 GCA_934699705.1 uncultured Candidatus Melainabacteria bacterium | reverse complement strand
CTTTATCTTTCAAATTATTGTGTAAATGGTTGTGTTTACTGCCCATATCACGCAAAAAATAAAGATATTCCACGTAAAAAAATGACTCAAGAAGAAATTGAAAGAGAAGTTATTGCACTTCAAGATATGGGACACAAGCGTATTGCGATTGAAACTGGCGAAGATCCGATAAATAATCCTATTGAGTATATTTTGGAAAGTTTAAAAACAATTTATAGTGTAAAACATAAAAATGGTGCAATTCGTCGTGCAAACGTGAATATCGCTGCTACAACTGTTGAAAATTACCGTAAATTAAAGGAAGCAGGCATTGGAACTTATATTTTATTCCAAGAAACTTATAATAAAGAACGTTATGAACGCTTGCACCCAACAGGTCCAAAACATAACTATAATTACCACACAGAAGCTATGGATAGAGCTATGGAAGGTGGAATTGATGATGTCGGTTTAGGGGTCTTATTTGGACTATCAACTTACAAATACGAATTCGCAGGACTTTTAATGCATGCAGAACACTTAGAAGCTGTTCATGGTGTAGGTCCTCATACTATAAGTGTTCCAAGAATTAGAAAAGCTAACGATATTGACCCGAGTACTTTTGAAAACGGTATCAACGATGATACTTTTTGTAAAATTGTTGCTTGTATTAGAATTGCTGTTCCATATACTGGCATGATTGTTTCAACAAGAGAATCAAAAGAAGTTCGTGCAAGGGTTTTGCATTTGGGTATTTCCCAAATTTCAGGCGGGTCTAAAACTTCTGTTGGCGGTTATGATGAACAGGATTACACAGAAGAAGATTCATCGCAATTTGATGTTACGGATACAAGAACTTTAGACGAAGTTTTAAAATGGCTTATGGAAATAGGCTATTTACCAAGTTTTTGTACTGCTTGTTATCGCGAAGGTCGTACTGGTGAAAGATTTATGGACGTTTGTAAATCAAAACAAATCCAAAATTTCTGCCACCCAAATGCAATTATGACTCTAAAAGAATATTTAGAGGATTACGCAAGCCCAGAAACTAAGGTTGTTGGCGATGAATTAATAAAACGAGAACTAGAAACTCTTGAAAGTGAAAATGTTAAAAATCTTACAAAAGAAAATGTTGAAAAAATAGCTAAAGGCGAACGAGATTTTAGATTTTGATATTTTTAATGTATAATTGACTTAACAAGTATTAAGGAGATTTATTTTGGAAAAATTTTATTTAACAACCGCTATTGACTATGTAAACGGCGCGCCACATGTTGGTCATGCTTATGAAAAAATTTTAACAGACGTAATTGCAAGACATTTTAAAAAAAGATGTGATGATGTATATTTTTTATCTGGTACTGACGAACATGGTATAAAAATTCAAAAAACATCAGCTTCTCAAGGTATTACACCGAAAGAACTTTGTGATATGAATGCGGGTAAATTCCAAGATTGTTGGAAAGCATTAGGTGTTAATTATAACCAATTTATCAGAACAACTGACGAACAACACGAAAAAATTGTTCAAAAAATCTTCAAAAAACTTGTTGAAAAAGGTGATATTTACAAACATTCATACACAGGCTTATATTGCAGTGGTTGCGAGTGTTTCTTAAACGAAAAAGATTTAACCGAAGACGGACTTTGTCCGGATCACTTGAAAAAACCTGAAGAAGTTTCTGAAGAAAATTACTTCTTTAAACTTTCAAAGTATAAAGACGCAATAATAAAACATATTAAAGATAATCCTAATTTCATTGTTCCAAGTTTTCGCGCAAATGAAGTTTTAAACCAACTACAAGATATTCAGGATATTTCGGTATCTCGTTCGGTTACAAATGTAACTTGGGGTATTCCAGTTCTTGATGATTCTGAACAAGTTATTTATGTTTGGATTGACGCACTTTCAAATTATATCACAGCTTTAGGCTACAATCCAGACGGAGAAAGTGATGAAAAATTTAATAAATATTGGCCAGCAAATGTTCAGGTAATAGGTAAAGATATTCTTAAATTCCATAGTATTTATTGGCTTGGAATATTAATGGCACTTGATTTACCATTACCAAAACAACTTTTGGCACATGGTTGGATTACAATTGATGAAACAAAGATGTCAAAATCATTGGGTAATGTAATTGCGCCTCAAGATATTTTGAAAAATTTTGAGTTAGAAACTCCAGATGCCCTTCGTTATTACATGGCAACCTCTGCACCTTGTGGAAAAGATGGAAATTACTCTGATGATGATTTTAAAGAAAAAGTTAATGCGCATCTTGCAAATTCAATGGGCAACCTGCTAAACAGAACTTTATCAATGCTTGTTAAGTATTTTGACGGTGAAATTAAACCTGAATTTAAAACAGATGCAAATATTTTAAACACAGCTAAAAATACTATCGACATTGTTAAATCTCATTTTGACAAATACGAGGTCGCAGAAGCTGGAAATGCAATCATTTCGCTTGTTGATGTTACAAATAAATATGTAACAGATAATGCACCATGGACTTTAGCAAAAGAAGAAAAAATGACAGAATGCGGACAGGTTTTAACAACAGTTCTTGATATTATGTGTGTAATTGCCTCATTAATTGAGCCATTCTGCCCTAATATTGCTCAAGATATGGCAAAACAATTGTCGTTTGATTTGTCAATAAAATATGATGATTTAACCGTTGATAACATTAAAGTTGGTAAATTAATTTCAAAAGAAGATATCTACCCAGTATTTTTACGTATGGATTCTGAACTTGCAGATAAATCAGTTAAGAAAAAATAATCATGGACATAAAAGATTTAAAAAGCAGAATAGCAAAAAATAAGGAGTGTCTTTGACTTAGAAAACTCTAAACGAGAACTTTCTGAATTAGAAGCAAAGTTACAATCTCCAGATGTTTGGGCTAATCAAAAACTTGCAAGTGAGTTAGGCCAAAAAACCAGAGAAATTAAAGAAAATATTTCACAAATTGAACATTGGGAAGAAATAATTTCTGATGCTGAAATTGCTTACGAAATGCAAGATGAAGATTTGATTAACGAAGCTAATACAAATTTAGAAAAATTAGAACACGAATTAAATAAATTTGATGTTCAGTTAATGCTTTCTGGTGAATATGATACAGCAGATGCAATGCTTGCGGTAAATGCTGGCGCAGGCGGAACAGATGCTCAAGATTGGGCAGAAATGTTGCTTAGAATGTACACTCGCTGGGCAGAAAGCAAAGGTTGGAAAGTTACATTAATGGATAAATCCGAAGGCGATGAAGCGGGTATTAAATCAGCAACTATAAGGATTATGGGTAAATATGCATTTGGTTATGCAAAAGCTGAACGTGGAGTGCATAGACTTGTTAGAATTTCTCCATTTAATGCAAACGGTAAACGTCAAACTAGTTTTGCAAGTTGCGAAGTTTCACCAATTATTGAAGATTATGAAAAAGAAATTCTTATTCCTCAAGAAGACATAGAATTAGATACAATGCGTTCAGGCGGTGCTGGCGGTCAAAATGTTAATAAAGTTGAAACAGCAGTTAGAATTTTACATAAACCGACTGGAATTGTGATTAAATGCCAACAAGAACGTTCTCAACTCCAAAATAGAACTATTGCAATGCAAATGCTTGCAGCAAAACTTCTTGCAATTCGTCAAGCTGAACATGAAAAAAAACTTGCAGAGTTGAAAGGTCAGAATTTTGATATAAATTTTGGCTCGCAAATTCGTTCTTATGTGTTTCACCCATATAAAATGGTTAAAGATCACCGCACAGGATACGAAGTTGGTAATGTTGACGCAGTTATGAACGGCGATTTAGACGGATTTATTGAAAGCTATTTGAAACAATAAATTTTATATATAGACCTTTTTACAATTATGTGTTAAAATTATTTTGGGTATACTTCCTCACCTTCTCAGACACACACTAGTTAAGAGTTTCGACTGAAAGGAGGTGAACAAATGACTCGAGAAACAATTAAAAAAGTCCTAACTACATTAGGACTTTTAATACAAATTCTCGCTGAGTTTGTATAGGGAGTTAAGAAAGACTTTAAGAAAAGCACTTCTTAGAGTCTTTTCCCTAATACTTATTTTAACATGTTTTTTGATATTTTTCAAGTGTTGGGATTAAGGCATTTCATCTAAGAAGGTTGGAAGTGCAAATCTTGCCTTGTGGTAGTCCTTGTTATAGATTTTGCATTGTTTTGTAATTTCTTCACAACGTTCTTCATCAATATATGATAAAGGTTCAACGTCTTTTGAGCAGAACGCCCAAGCCCAACACCCGCCTGGATATGTAGGAATTGGTGAAGTGTATGAACTTACTATTGGGAATACTTTTTTCAATAATGCATACATGTGTTTGCTTTCGTCTTCGTTTGCAACGGGGCTTTCTGATTGAGCGACCATTATTCCACCTTCTTTTAAAGAATCTTTTACGTTTGTGTAAAATTCTTCAGTGAACAAGCCCACTCCAGGACCCATTGGGTCGGTTGTATCAATTAAAATTATATCAAACATATTTTTTTTATCTTTGATATATTTGATTGCATCTTCAATTTTGATTTCAACTTTTGGGTCATCAAGTTTGCAAGAGATTGTTGGTAAGTATTTTTTAGATACTTCAATAACCATATCGTCAATTTCACAAAGAACAACTTTTTCAACTGTTTTGTGTTTTAAAATTTCTCTAACTGTACCTCCGTCGCCACCGCCGATTACAAGAACTGTTTTTGGGCAAGGGTGGTTCATCATTGGAATATGAGTAATCATTTCGTGGTAAAAGTATTCATCGCCTTCTGTTGCCGTCATTAAATCGTCAAGGGTTAAAATTTTACCAAGTTTTGAGTCAGAATCTAAAATTTCGATTTTTTGATATTTTGATTCTTCTGAAAACAGAACTTTTTTTATTTTAATTGAAATGCCATACCCTGAAGGAGTTATTTCTTTATAATATAATTGCTCATCTGTCATTTTTCTCTCCTATTATTATATTAAATCATCTAATAAGGTTTCTTGTTCTAGGCGTTTTTTAGCGTAATCCATATTAAATAATTTACAAGATTTAACGACTTCTTCATATCTTTTTTCATCAAAATGTTTCAAGGGTTTAACTGTTTCAGAGCAGAATGCCCAAGCCCAACAACTTCCAGGATATGTTGGAACTGGAGATGTGTAAGTTTTAACAATTTTAAAGTTTTTAAGCAAACTTTCGTATAAAATCTTACTTTTTTGTGCGTTTGCAACAGGACTTTCTGATTGCATTACGATTATTCCGTCTTCGTTCAAAACTCTTTTTAAATTATGATATACATCGCTTGTATATTCACCAACTCCAGGGCCAAGAGGGTCTGGTGATGAGATTAAAATTACATCAAATTTTTTGTCTGTATTTTTAATGTATTCAAACGCGTTTTCAATTTCAACAGTAACTTTTGGGTCATTCAAACCGCTTGCGATTTCTGGAAGGTACTCTTTACAAGTGTTTACGACAACCTCGTCAATATCTACAACCACAACCTGTTCAACTGTGTTGTGTTTTAGAACTTCTTTTGTAGATGCACCTGTTCCGCCTCCGATAATTAAAACATTTTTTGGGCAAGGGTGGCTTATCATTGGAATATGGGCAATCATTTCATTATAATGATATGCGTCGCCTTCTGTTACGAACATTAAATCATTTAAAGTTAAAATTCTGCCCAAAGACGAGTCAGAATCTAAGACTTCGATTTTTTGATATTTTGATTGAGTTGAGAATAAAACTTCTTTGATTTTGATTGCAATACCAAAACCTGAAGGAGTTATTTCTCTGTAATAATTTTGCTCATCTACCATAATTTAATTATCCTAATTTTTCAGTTAATTTTCCTGATAAAACGTGAACGTGCAAGTGGAAAACGGTTTGTCCTGCACCAGCTCCAGTATTCATAATAGTTCTGAAATCAGTTAATCCAAGTTTTTTTGCAGTTGCTTTTACGCCTTTTAAAATTGCAGACATTAGTTTTTCATCTTCAAGTTCTGCTAATGATGCAACGTGAGTTTTAGGAATTACAAGAACGTGAGTTTCTGCCTGTGGGTTAAGGTCGTTAATTGCAATTACGTTTTCGTCTTCGTATATGAAATTGCTTGGAATTTCTTTGTTTATAATTTTACAAAAAATACAATCTGTCATTATAATGTTTCCTTAATTGTGTTAATAACTTTTTGAACTGCTTCATCAGGAGTTAAAGACTCAGCTTCGTTTGTTTGGCGAGTTTTCAATTCAACTTGACCTTCTGAAATTGTTTTACCGACTGTAATTCTGAATGGAAAACCGATTAAATCTGCGTCTTTGAATTTTACTCCAGCTCTTTCTGGGCGGTCATCAAGAACGGCTTCAATACCAGCGTTCATAAGTTTTGCATAAATTTCTTTTGCAACTTTCATTTGTTGTTCATCTTTGTCGTTTAAAGGTACAACAGTTACGTGATATGGTGCAATTTGAATTGGCCATAAGATACCATGCTCATCGTGCCATCTTTCAACCGCAGCAGCAGCAGTTCTTGTAACTCCAATTCCATAACAACCCATTACGTAAGGTTGAGCCTTACCGTTTTTGTCTAAAAACATTGCGTTCATTGGTTTTGAGTATTTTGTGCCTAATTGGAAAATATTACCAACTTCAATACCTCTAGTAACTTTTAATGGTTGACCACATTGTGGACAAATTTCGCCAGCTTGAGCAAGTCTGATATCATCAAATTTTTCAATATGAGGAATATCTGTATCTAAGTTTGCACCAACCATGTGCTTGTCTTCTTGATTTATGCCAACAACAAAGTTTTTCATTTCTTTAACCGTTTCATCAGCAATGATTGTAATGCCGTTCATGCCTTTTGGTCCAATAAATCCTCTTGCTGTATTAAAACCTTTTTCAGCCATTAATTCTTCAATTTCTGGTGCTGATGCAATTCTGATATCCATTCCGCCAACGGCATTTAGAAGTTTTGTTTCTTCAACCTCTTTGTCTGCTCGGATTAATGCAATAACAGGCTTTTTATCAACAATATAAACCAAAGATTTAAGAATAATTGTTGCTGGAATATTTAAGAAATTACATAAATCTTCAATAGAGAAAGTTTGAGGTGTATCAATGATTTTGGCTTCGTTATAACCGAATTTACTACCATCAACTTCTGCTGGTGGAAGTTTTGAAACTGCGTGGTTTGAATTTGCAGAATAATCGCAACCATCACAGTAGAATACATCATTTTCACCTGCGTCAGTTGTTGTGATAACCATAAATTCGTGGCTTACGCTACCGCCGATTGCACCTGAATCTGATTGCACCATTTTTGTTTCAAGTCCACAACGTTTGAAAATTCTTGTGTACGCATCAGCCATGTTTTGGTATTCTTTTTCTAAACCTTCCTGGTCAACATCAAAGCTATATCCGTCTTTCATTATAAATTCACGACCTCTTAATAAGCCGTATCTAGGTCTAACTTCATCTCTGAATTTTTCTTGAAATTGGTATAAATTTACAGGCATTTGTTTGTAAGATTTTAATCCATCGCGTGCAACGGCTGTAATAACTTCTTCTGCCGTTGGAGAAAGGCACATTTCTCTATCGTGTCTATCTCTAAAACGAGCTAATTCTCTACCATAAGCCTCCCACCTGCCTGATTCGTCCCAAAGTTCTCTTGGCTGAACTACTGGTAGTAATAATTCTTGTGCGCCAGATGCGTTAAGTTCTTCTCTTATAATATTTTCAATTTTGTGAATAACACGCCACATTAAAGGTAAGTAGTTATACACGCCACTTGTTAATTTTCTTATATAACCTGCTCTTGCTAAAAATTTATGTGAAACGACTTCTGCATCTGCAGGAAATTCGCGTAATGTTTGTACAAATAATTTTGACATTTTCATAATTTATATTCCTCACTATTGAAAAAATTTTAACACAAAAAAAGTAAAGAATACACTTGTTTTTAAATATTATTTGGTAAATTTTTTTCTAATTCAATTTGAACTTCTTTTGGCTGGATTGAAAGTGTTTCATGGTTTTGCATTGCAAGCTCCATACATTGCTTGTATTCACCCCAAAGTTGTTTATTTTTAAGGATTTGAGCCATTACATAATAAAGGTCGCCGTTATCTGTAATTTCTTGTAATGCCGCTTTCATCATCATCATGGCTTCATCGTATCGTTCAAATTTGCACAAAATTTTTGTAATAATTTTATACGCCTCAATATCTCTTGGATTGTATTCTAAAGTTTTTTGTAAATAGCCTAATGCTGAATTGAAATCCCCCTGATCATAAGCAATAGAGCCTAAATTAAAATATGCCCAACTGTAATTTGGTGATTGTTCAATTACTTTTTTATATTCTGCGATTGCTTCTGGAATTTTTCCTTCATTTTTGTATATATAACCTAAATGGAAATGCGCAAAAATGTCGTTACTATTAAGTTGTACGGCTTTCATAAAACAAACTTTTGCAATTTCGGGTTGTTCTTTTTTTACGTAGCAAAGTCCTAAATTAAAATAACTGTTTGAATCATCAATATCTGTCGAAAGTACACGTTTAAAGCAGTCAATTGCTTTATCAAACTCTCGCATATCAATGTAAACAAGACCTAAATTATAGTAAAAATCTGTTTCTTCTGGTGATAATTCAATTGCTTTTAAATAGGATTGCTCGGCTTTTTGTAAATCTCTCATTTTTTCATGAACAATGCCTTTATTGTAGTAGAGGCTTGCGTCTTGAGGGAAAATACTTATTAAAAATTGAAATTGTTTTAAAGATTCTTCATTAAAACCTTTGTCTAATAAAACCACTGCCAAGCGACGTCTAGCTTGAAAGTTAGACGAATCTTCACGCAACATGGCCTGTAATTCTTCAATTTCTTGTAAGTCTTGTTCGTCGGTCATAATAACATTATAAACGCAATCTGAATATATGCAAAGATGTTACTTTATTTTAAAGTTTCACCTTTTCTTCTGTAAAAATCTTCTAAGAAACTTGTGTCAAAATTACCAGTTTTGAAAACTTCATCTTCAATTACTTCTAAGTCAAAAGGAATGGTAGTTTCAACGCCTATTACAACATATTCTTTCAAAGCCTGATACATTCTGCGTCTTGCCTGATTTCTGTTTTCGCCCCAACAAATCAATTTACCAATCATTGAATCATAGAAAGGTGGAATTTTGTATCCTGGATATACGTGAGAATCTACGCGAACGCCAAATCCTCCTGGTTGAACATAGCCTTCGATAGTTCCAGGACAAGGCATGAAATTCTTTTCAGGGTTTTCAGCATTAATACGACATTCGATTGCATGACCTTGAAGAACTACATCTTTTTGTTTGTACTGTAATTTTTCTCCAGATGCTACAAGAATTTGTTGTCTTACGATGTCAATTCTTGAAATCATTTCTGTAACGCAATGTTCTACCTGCACACGAGTATTCATTTCCATAAAATACCATTTGCCATCGCTATCCAGTAAAAATTCGCAAGTGCCTACACCCTCGTATTTTACTGCTTTTGCAGCACGAATAGAAGCTTCACCCATTTTTTTTCTTGTACGTTCATCAACCGCTGGAGAAGGTGTTTCTTCAATAAGTTTTTGATGGCGTCTTTGAACTGAGCAATCTCTTTCACCTAAATAAATATAGTTTCCGTATTTGTCGCCAATAATTTGAACTTCAATATGGCGAGGGTTTTCTAAATATTTTTCGCAGTAAACATCAGGGTTTCCAAAGGATTTTTCTGCTTCTGCCTGACAAAGTTGTAAATTTGTAGCAACTTCTTCGTCATTTCTGCAAACTCTCATACCCTTACCGCCACCGCCAGCAGTAGCTTTCAAAATAATTGGATATTTAACTTTTTTTGCAAATTTTATAACTTCTTTTGAGTCATGAACAATGCCAGTTCCTGGGATTACTGGTACATCGTTTTCAATCATTGTTTTACGTGCGTTTGCTTTATCGCCCATTTTTCTCATAGATTGAGAAGAAGGTCCAATGAATTTTATGTTATGTTGTTCGCAAATTTCTGCAAAATCTGCGCGTTCTGATAAAAATCCATATCCTGGGTGAATTGCATCAACACCTGCAAGTTCCGCAACAGACATTATTGCAGGAATGCTTAAATAACTTTTTGTGCTATCAGCTGGCCCGATACAATATGCATCAGTAGCCAATCTTACGTGTAGAGAATTAGCGTCTGCCTCAGAATAAACTGCAACAGTTGGAATACCTAATTCACGACATGCTCTGATAATTCTAACTGAAATTTCGCCGCGGTTAGCGACAAGAACTTTTCTAAACATATTTCTTAATTCCTAATTATTCAATGTACATAAGAACTTGACCGTATTCAACAGGTTGTCCGTCATCTACGCATATTTCAACAACTTTACCTGAATAATCAGATTCTATTTCGTTCATAAGTTTCATTGCTTCAATAATACAAACAACTTCACCTTGAGCAACAAGCGAACCTACTTCCACAAAAGCTGGAGCATCTGGAGATGCAGCTTTGTAGAATGTTCCTACCATTGGGGATTTTATAGCTTTACCAGTTTTTACTGGTTCTGCTTTGATTTCATTTTTAACTTCGGTAGTTTCTTGTTGTATGATTTTTGTTTCAGCAACAGGAATCATTTGTTGTGCTGTTACTGTTTGTTTTTCACGTTTTAAAACTATTGACTGTTCTTGATCTTCTAATTGCATTTCTGTCAATTCTGATTCGTTCATCAATTTAGCCAATTTTTCAAGATATTTTAAATCGAATTTCATATTTTATCCTTTCAATTAAAGATACTATATTAGCATCTGTCAAGGTATTCGTTAGTTCTGGTATCAATTCTAATTTTATCACCGTTTACAACGAAGAAAGGTACGTTAACAACAGCACCAGTTTCTGTTTTAGCTGGTTTTGTACCACCTTGAGATGTGTTACCTTTTTCTGCTGGAGGTGTGTCAACAACTTCTAATTCAACGTGAGTTGGAAGATCTACACCGATAACTTTTCCGTCGTGAGTTAGAACTGAAATGTTCATATTTTCTTTTAAATATTTAATAGTATCGCCAATCATATCAGCTGTTACTGTGATTTGTTCATAAGTTTCTAAGTCCATCATCACGTAACCATCGCCTTCTTTATATAAATATTGCATATCTCTACGATCTAACATAGCTTTTGCAACTTTTTCTCCAGCTCTGAAGGTTTTTTCAACAACTTGACCTGTTTCAACATTTTTAAGTTTTGTTCTTACAAAAGCTGCACCTTTACCTGGTTTTACGTGTAAGAATTCAACCACAGACCATAAAGCGCCGTTGTCTAGTTGTAGAGTTAAGCCTGTTTTTAAATCGTTTACTGAAATCATAAATTCTCCTTTTGTTTTTCTATGAAAAAATAATATCATAAACATTTTATTTTTCAAGAAAATGATAAAAATTAGCTTTACAAAAGGCTTTAACGTGAATTATTCAAATAAGTAAATTAATTACATGTCTTACGATTTTCCCAATTAATTACTTTGGGACATTTTTTATAATCCATGTTTTTGTTTATTAAAACCCATGCAGTGCAAGCAAAACCTTCGTTTTGCAAACAATCTGAGAATGGCATAAGATTATCTTTTGGTCCGCCCATTGGAATTAAACCTTTGTAGGTTGTATAAAATCCGAATTGGTCAAGTCCTGCTTTATTTGCACCTTGAGGTCCATCTATATCAATGTATGTCGCACCTAAAATTTTGTTAGTGTTGTCAATCGGGTCAAATTCTCCCCGAAAATCTTTATTTATAAGAATTCCACTGCCATTTGTCATTCTTAACTTATAACCTGTAAGCGTTGTTTCTCCAAAACAACCAATTTCAGTTAAATCACAGTAATTAATTATTTTCAGTTTCTTTTTTAACAAGTCTGAAAATTCTTTTGGCGTATAATCTTTTGTTATTGCGCTAATTGTGTAATTACTAATATCAAAATCCAAAACTTTATCAAGAA
Organism: uncultured Candidatus Melainabacteria bacterium; assembly: GCA_934699705.1. Lineage (GTDB taxonomy): Bacteria > Cyanobacteriota > Vampirovibrionia > Gastranaerophilales > Gastranaerophilaceae > UBA6984. The sequence continues at coordinate 38,982 of CAKUXD010000009.1, read as the reverse complement.
TTAATGCCATTTCAACTTTCTGATATGTTTGATTTAGCATATCGGCGAAAGTTCGTTCTTTGTTGGTCATTATCACAGTTGGAATTGTCAACATTGCAAGAATTGCGACAACAGTCATTACAATTAACATTTCTGCTAATGTAAAACCATTTTGTCGAAAAATTTTATAATGTAACTTCATCAAAAACCCTTATAGAAGAACAATGTAATGGAAGAAAAATGCAAATAACACGCCTAAAATTGCCCCACAAAGAACCTCTTTCGGAGTGTGTCCTAACATTTCTTTTAATTTAGTTCCCGCAGAATTGATGTCGTGTTTGTAGAAATCTGCAATCATTTTATTCAAGCAAACAGCCATTTTGCCTGAGGCTCTGCGAATACCTGCTGCATCGTACATTACAACAAAAGCATAACCCAAGGATACTGCAAAAATTGGGGACATAAATCCTGACATTATACCGATAGAAATTGAAAGTGCTACAACACCTGCGGAGTGTGAACTTGGCATTCCGCCTGTGGTTGTAAAAATTCTAAAATCGACTCTCTTATTAATAATAATATCTAAAATAAGTTTTATTACTTGAGCCAAAAGAGCAGCTAATAGACCTGCTAAAAGGGCTTCCATACCTGTGTTTACAATTTTTCCTGCCAAGTTTTCCATTATTTATTTACCTTTTCTCTTATTGAATTTATTATTGTATTAAAAATTTCTGATTTAACTTCATATTTGCTAAGTATAGCATAAGCCTCATCTAAAAGGCAATTAACTTCACATTTTGCTTTTTCTAATCCAAATAGCGCAGTATAAGTTAGTTTTCCAGCGTTTTTATCTTTACCTAGAGTTTTGCCCATTTCTTCAAAAGTTGAAATTTCGTCTAAAATGTCGTCGCAAATTTGGAATGCAAATCCTAATTTTTGACCAAAGTTGTCCATTTCTTTAATTTGTTCTTCTGTTGCGTTTGCTATGTAAGCGCCTGCTTTTAGGGCTGATTTGAATAAATCAGCAGTTTTATGAGTGTGAATATATTCAAGAATTTTAGCGTCGTAAGGTTTGCCTTCCATTGCAATATCTACAACTTGACCTGCTATAATTCCGTAAGCTCCTGCTGCAAGTGCGTGTTCGCGTAAAACTTTTATAAGAGTTTCAGCTGGTAAGTCAGATTTGTCAATAATTAACTGAACGCCATAACTGATTAGAGCATCACCTGCAAGAACTGCCGTACTTTCAGAGAATTTTTTATGATTTGTAAGTTTTCCTCGTCTGTAATCGTCGTTATCCATACAAGGTAAATCATCGTGGATAAGGCTTTGTGTGTGCAACATTTCAAATGCGCAAGCCGTTGGAAGTGCTTTTTCCATATCCCCGCCAAAAATTCGGCATGCTTCTAAACACATTATCGGTCTTAATCTTTTTCCACCTGCAAGTAAGCTATATCGCATTGATTCAAATATTTCTTCAGGATAACTTACTGGTAAGTATTCATCTAATTTTTTGTTTACAAGTTCAATTAATTCTTTCATTTATTTATCCTCATGAATTTCTTTGCTTATATTTTGTTTTCGAGTATTTCTGGCTGATTGACGCTTTTGTGCGCTAATTTTTACGGTCATTTTGTCGTTGTGATGTTTGAAATTTGTTTCTCTTTCGTGTTTTGTTCCAGAAATTTTAACTCGTTCCTTGTATTCTTTTGCCTCGTTTACAAATGACAAATAGCTTTGATAACGGCTTAAATCAATGTTTTCTATATGTTCAATAACTGCACAACCAGCTTCTTTGTCGTGCAGACAGTCTGAAAACTTGCAATAACCTTTATATTGTTTAATTTCGTCAAACAATTCATCAACTTCTGTTGGCATTAAAAAATCAAATTTTAAGTTGCTAAATCCTGGTGTATCAACGATTTTCATTGTGTCTGTAATGTTGATAATTTCACAATGTCTTGTTGTATGAGTTCCACGTTCAGTTTTTTCGCTGACAGATTTTGTTTTTAAGTTGCATTCAGGATTTATCGCGTTAATTAAACTTGATTTTCCGACACCTGAACTTCCACAAAGAACTGAAATTTTTCCGTCTAAAATTTCTTTAAATTCTTCAATTCCGTCTTTTTCTTTTGCTGAAGTGAAAACTATATCAAACCCAAGTGGTTCGTATATTTGAAACACTTTTTCAATTGTTGAATCATCTAGTGATAAGTCGTTTTTATTAAAGCATAATTCTGTTGGAATATTGTAGTATTTAGCAAAGGAAATATACCTGTTTAGCTGTTCAAAGTTTAATTCTGGTTCTTTTACGGCAGATACTATGACAATTTGGTCAATATTTGCAACGTTTGGGCGTGGAATGTAGTTCTTCTTAGGTAAAACTTTTTCGATTGCGCCATTTTCAAATTCAACAAAATCGCCAACAACTATTTTTAATTTTTGTTTTTTTAAGACTTCTCTTAATTTGCACTCAAAAGTTTGATTATTATGGTTTACATAATAAAAATCTGAGTGAATTTTAAAGATTTGTCCTATTTGTGTCATTTTTTATACTCTTAAAGACTCAATTGCTTTTTTAACGTCTTTGCTTTTGTAAATGTAACTTCCTGCTACAAGTGAAGTTGCGCCTAAAGAGGTGCATATTTTTGAAGTTACATCGTTAATTCCGCCATCAACCTGAATTATTAAATCTTCTTTGCCGTTTTGTTGAATTGTAGGAATTTTTTGTGCACAGTAGTGCATAAATTCTTGACCGCCAAACCCTGGTTCTACTGTCATTACGAGTACCATATCAACAAATTGTAAATATGGAATTAAATCATTTTGGTTCGTTTTTGGCTTAATAGAAATTCCTGCCTTGCAACCAAGAGATTTGATTTTATTGCAAATATCTTCAATATTTTCAGGTTTTACTGCCTCATAGTGAAAAGTTATAATATCTGCGCCAGCTTTAGCAAAGTCTTCAATGTATTTTTCAGGGTTTTCAATCATTAAATGAACGTCAAGAGGCTTTTTTGCAAAGCGTTTTAAGGATTTTACAACAGGAATTCCGATTGTAATATTCGGTACGAAATGACCGTCCATAACATCAACGTGAATCCAGTCTGCGCCGTTGTCTTCAACTAATTTTATATCTCTTTCTAAGTTCGCAAAGTCTGCTGATAAAATTGATGGTGAAATAATAATTTCTTTACTCATTTATAACTCCTAATTTTTTACATGCTTCATAAGCACATTTCTGTTCTGCGTCTTTTTTACTTTTGCCAACTGCACTAGCTAAAATTCTGTTTTGATATTTTACCTGAACTTTAAATTGTGGAGCGTGAGCTGGCCCAAGGGTTTCTAATAATTCATATTTTGGTAATTCTTTTGTTTTACCTTGAGTATATTCTTGCAAAATCTCTTTAGCATTGTACTTATCAAGGTTTTTTTCAACCTTTTCAATGTAAGGTTCAAAGATTTCATTTAAAAATTTAATGATTTCTTCTTTTTTGTTGTCAAGATAAAATGCGCCAAGCAAGGCTTCAAAAACACAGGCTTTGATTGATTCTCTTTGTCTTTCTCCTGATTTTTCAGCATTTTCACCTAAAATAATTAACGGGGTGATATTAAGTTTTTCGGTAATTTTTGCCAAAGTAGCGTCGGATACTAAAATTGAACGTATTTTTGTTAAATCTCCTTCGTGAGAGTTTTTATATTTTTTGATTAACGTTTCAGATACGGCAAGTTTTAGAACGGAATCTCCAAAAAATTCTAATCTTTCGTAATTTTCAAGTGAATTTATATTGTTTTCTTTAGTAAAAGACGGATGAGTCAAGGCTTTTGTAAACAATGACTCGTCCGTAATTTTTATTTTAAATATATCTTCTAACGCATTACGCATTAAAAATTCCTTTTATGAAGTTAATTATATTTAGCCATAAATCGTTTGACTGAACAAAATATGCGAAATAATAGTACATAACAGGAATTGTAAAAATGTAACTGTCAGTTCTGTCTAAAAATCCGCCATGTCCTGGAAGTAGGTCGCCAGAATCTTTAACTCCGGCATCGCGTTTCATTAGAGATTCGCATAAATCGCCAATTTGAGCGAAGATTGTTACTAAGATACCAGCTATTAGCGCGTGATACCAAGGTAATTTAATAAAGTATGCGATGATAAACGCTCCGATTATTGTACAAATTGCACCGCCAATAGCGCCTTCTATTGTTTTGTTTGGGCTGATTACTGGTGCAAGTTTGTGTTTGCCAAAATTTCTTCCGAAATAATAACAACCAACATCAGTCATGATAACTAACAAGAACATGAATAAAACGTACCCTAAGCCAGCGCTTAAAATATCAGTTTTTAGTATCATTTGCAAAGATGTGTGGTTATTTGCGCCTAAATCTCTTAAAAATAACAGATGTAAAGGAAACCAACCGCTATAAACAAAACCTACAATTGTTGTAGAAGCGTTTGCGATATAAGGCTGTTTTCCTCTAAATAATACCCACATAAAGGATACCATTGTACCGATAGTGAATGCTAAAGGTACTAAGTTAAAGCAATTAAAATATGCCATAACTGCAAATATTGCGTCAGCAAAGATGATAACTTTTAAACTAGGATAAAACCCTTTATGTTCTAAGATATCGACAAACTCTTTTGATGCTAAGAAAATAATTACAGAGAGCAAAAATAGTAGTGGTAATCCACCGAAAATAATGCACGCTAAGGCAATTAATCCTAAAATCCAACCTGTAATTACTCTTAAAATTGAGTTGTTCATTATACTGTCATAACCTCTTTTTCTTTATCTGCAACTTCTTTATCTATAATTCCAGTATATTTATCTGTTAATTTTTGGATTTTATCTTGGTTGTCTTTAACCATATCTTCTGGTAAGTTTTCAGATTTTTCAAGTTTTTTCAATTCATCAGTCATTTCACGACGAACGTTTCTTACTTGAACTTTTGTTTCTTCGCCGAATTTTTTAACATCTTTTGTAATTTCTTTTCTTTTTTCTTCAGTTAAAGGTGGGAAGTTTAATCTGATTGAAACACCGTCGTTATTTGGTGCAACGCCTAATTCAGCCTTGATAATTGATTTTTCAACTTCTTTTAAAATTGATTTGTCGAAAGGTGCAATTACTAGAGTTGTACCTTCTGATACTGTTACTTGAGCCATTTGTTTTAATGGAGTTGGTGCGCCATAGTATTCAACCATAACTTTATCTAGCATAGCAGGGTTTGCACGACCTGTTCTAACTGTTGAAAAATCTCTGTGTAATTGGTTTAGAGTTTTTTCCATTTTTTCTGTACCGTTTTTAAATAATGCTTCTAATGCTTCTGACATTGTTTAACCTCTTTCTTATTGTTGTTTTCCTACATAAGTCCCGATTTTTTCACCTAAAATAATTTTTTTGATAGCATCTTTTGCTTTAAAATCAAAAACTATAATAGGGATATTATTTTGTTGGCACAAATCACAAGCTGATCTGTCCATAACTTTTAAATCGTGTTTGATAATTTCATCATAATCAATATTTTCAAGTTTTTCAGCATCTTTATTAACATTAGGGTCATCTGTGTAAACCCCGTCAACGCCATTTTTAGCCATTAACATAACTTTTGCGTCAATTTCTGATGCTCGTAAAGCGCTTGCAGTATCTGTTGTGAAAAATGGATTTCCTGTACCGCCTGCAAAAATTACTACACGACCTTTTTCAAGATGTCTGTTAGCTTTAAATCTGATATATGGTTCAGCGATTTCATTCATTTCAATTGCTGATTGAACCCTGCAAGGAACGTCAATTTTCTTTAATGCTGATTGAAGAGCAAGAGCGTTCATAACAGTTGCCAACATACCTAAGTAATCGCCAGAAGCTCTGTCCATTCCTAAACGAGCGCTATTTTTCATTCCTCTGAAAATATTACCGCCACCAACGACAACAGCAACTTCTACACCCATTTTATGAATTTGTTTAATTTCTTCAGCGATAAATTCAACAGGCTTGTAATCAATACCGAATTGTTGTTCGCCAAGAAGTGCTTCTCCGCTGATTTTTAGTAAAATTCTTTTATATTTTAAATCGTTCATAAAAACTCCTCAATGTTTAAATAAATCGTACATTAAATATATTTTAATGTAAAGTTATGAATAAAATTACGTTACATTTTTTTGATAAGTCAAATTATATATGACGCAATCAAGTGAATTGTCGCTTGTGAATAGTGAGCGGATTTTGCGTAGGGCGCCGTGTGAGCGTAAGCGAACCCAGCCCGAAGTAGCGAGGACATAGCGAATGACAACGCTAGTGAAATGAGCGACATGTCCGAGTGAAGCAATAATCCAAGACAGTAGTGAGTCGACAGATATTAATCAACTCTTGTCATTCCGCATAAACGAAGTGCATTGCGGGATCATAAAAAATAAAAATATATTGTAATAACAATTTTCAATTTAAAGAAATACAAATTTTTTTAAATAAACTACTTGTAAAACGTGATTAAGTAGTTTATACTGTAAAAAAAGGAGAATAGCATGAAAAACGTTATGAATACTGAATTTCAGCCTGGGGGGGGGTAAAACCTAGTTGTAACACAACTTTCCCAGATTTAACAAGAAAATTTTTTGAGAGCATAAAAAAGAAATGTTGTGAATTGTCGCTTGTGAATAGTGAATTGACGAATAATAAACAAGCAAATGACAATAAAGTCGACTCACCACTCACTACTCACAACTCACTAGTAAAAGCTATCGCTTTCACTCTCGCCGAAACCTTAGTTGTAATGGGCATTATTGGTATAGTTGCGGCGTTGACTATTCCAAACTTAAACCAATCCACAGGCGATAGAGAAAAAGTCGCTAAGGTGAGAAAAATTTATTCAAATCTACAAGATGCTTTCGGTCGTGCGCAAGCCGTATATGGACCTTATGATGAATGGTATGATGGGTTTGATGGCAGTGATTACGAGTCGAGGAATACTCGTTTTGCAGAAAGAATGCTTGAATTTATGAAAGTATCAAAAAATTGTGGATTAGAAGAAACAGGTTGTTGGGCATCAACAAATGTTGTTGATTATAAAGGTAATGATGTAGATAATGTGTCTTATGATGATCTTTCTCTCGGTGCATATAACGTGATTTTATCTGATGGAACTTCTATGAGTTTTTGTACTGTTGATATTGGGAGAATTCGTTTTGATATAGATGGTCCCAATAAAGGTAAAAATGCTCAAGGAATTGATATTTTTGATGTAACGGTTGATACTAGTGATACCAATTATGCACAGTGCGGAGAGATGAAAAAAAATCAAATCTATCCATCAGATTGTCCTGACCAATGGACTGGTGCTATAGGTAAAGATTATACGACAGCTTGGGTTATTCAAAATGGTAATTTAGATTACCTAAAATGCGACGACCTTAACTGGGAAACAAAGACTTCATGTAAGTGATTTAGTGAGTCGTGAATAGTGAGCGGATTTTGCGTAGGGCGCCGTGTGAGCGTAAGCGAACCCAGCCCGAAGTAGCGAGGACATAGCGAATGACAACGCTAGTGAAATGAGCGACATGTCCGAGTGAAGCAATAATCCAAGACAGCGGATTTTGCGTAGGGCTGGGTTCGCTCTGCTCACAACTCACAAAAGACAACTCACTACTCACAATTGTCTTCTTTTATTCAATTTTTTCGCGTTATAATCAAGTTATGATTTATCTTATTTTAGCAACAATTTGTTTTTCGTTATCGTTCGGGTTAATTAAAAATCAATTGGCAGTTTTACCTAGTGATTTTGTGGTTTTGTGCCGTCTAATCCTCGCAATGATGATTTTTTTACCTTTTGTTAAAAAAGTAAATTTAAGAAAGTTTATGATTATTCTTTTGATTGGTGCAATTCAGTTTGGGGTAATGTATTTATGCTTTATTAAAGCATTTAAATACTTGCAAGGGTGCGAGATTGCTCTTTTAACGACAACTACACCAGTTTTCGTGGCGCTTTGGTCAATAATTTTTGGCGAAAAATTTAAATTAACCTATATTCTATGTATTTTGATGTCGGTTTTTGGTGCAGGAATTGTTGTTTGGCAAAATATGCCGTTGACCTTGATTGTAAAGGGCATTATTTTAATGGAAACCTGTAATTGCAGTTTCGCTCTGGGACAGGTTCTTTGGAAAAATTATGTAGGAAAAGAAGAACAGCAAAGTTATCATTTAATGAGTTTTGCTTATTTGGGCGCGGTTTTATTAGTGTTGCCGTTTACCTGCTTGAATGTTAATTTTCAGACTATTAGTCTAACAAAAACTCAAATTCTATCTTTGTTGTATTTGGGTATAATTCCGACAGGAATAGGTTTCTGGCTTTGGAATAAAGGCGCTGAACAAGTTAAATCATATCTTTTAGCGATAATGAATAATTTTAAAATTCCTTTGGGCGTGCTTTTTGCAATTATAATTTTTCAGGAAAAAATCGATTTAATTAATTTTTTAATTGGTTCATCAATAATATTAATCGCGATTTTAATCTTAAATTATCAATTAAAACGTGATAATTAAATTCTTTTTTCGTTTTTTAATTGTTGAATTGCAAGAGTAGAATATATCGGTCTATGCGCCATTTTTTCAGCTATAACATCAGCAATTGCAGAAGTTAGCATAATTGGCAGAATTGTTGCATATCCGCCAGTCATCTCAAAAACCATGATAACCGCAGTAATAGGAGTTCGAGCGACTGCAGAAAGGAACGCAGCCATGCCTATTGCGCCAAAGGCTATTGGATTAACAGTTAAACCTATAAAATGACTTATTCCGCCAGTAAAATATCCTAGAAATGCACCAAGCATAAGTGTTGGCAAGAAAATTCCACCTGCTGCGCCAGAACCAAAACATATCGGAGTTATAAAAAACTTTATTAAAAATATCACAAATACAAGTTTTAACCCGATTTGACCTTGAAGTAAACTTTCAACTGTTAAATTCCCAGCTCCCATTACTTGAGGTAGAATTATTCCAATTAAACCAACTATCAACCCTGCTATTGCTGGTTTTAACCAATTAGGAATTTTGTTTAAAAGGGAATAAATTTTATTAGTAATTAAAATTGTACGTGCAAATAAAACTCCTAAAATTCCTGCTAAAACTCCTAAAATCACGCAAACAGTAATTGTTTTAAAATTCAAATCTGCGCTTGTCATAATTGTATTAAACGCTGGATTATTACCCAAACATTCCCGCGCAATTGCAGATGCAACAACAGCGGCTATCATTGTTGGTAATAAAATCATATAAGAGAATTTATGAATTAATTCTTCTAAAACAAAGACAGTCCCTGCAATCGGGGCATTAAAAGTTGCCGCAATAGCAGAACCAGCACCCGCTGCGATAAGTTTATCCTTGTTAAATCCAGTCGCTTTAAAAAGTTTTCCGACTAAAGCTCCTGCACCAGCTCCTAATTGAACGCTAGGACCTTCTCTGCCAAGTGATAAACCTGAACCGATAGCAGATAATCCTGCAAAAAATTTAACAAAAATACTTCTAATTCGAGTTAATTTCCCGTAATTCGCTAAACATAGTTTTACATAAGGAATACCGCTTCCTCTTGTTTCTGGAGCGAATTTGAAAACCAAAAGTCCAGAAATTAAACCGCCCAAAGTTGTGATTAGTGGTAAAAGCCAGATTTTATGGGGGTTATGGATTGTAAAATTTTGAACATGACCAAATGTCCAACTAATAGAACTGTTAAAGGCTACAATTAATAAACCTGTAATAACCCCTATTAGCAAGGCTTGCCAAATAGATTTGCCATGAATTACTCGTCTTATAAACTTTATCACGTGTCTGTTCATAAGTTTCATTATATAACTTTTTTCTATCTTTAAAAATCTTTAAAATTTCTAAACATTTCTTGTAATTTTTTTATTTTTATGGCTAAATTAAATTTAACAAAATGAGTAGTTGTCGTATGTATATAAAAGGAGACAAGAAATGAAACTATCAAGATTAGTAGCAACATTGTCAGTGTTAGTATTAGCTTGCTCTACTGCAAATGCAGCAAATGTAGAGGCTTATGCTCACCCAACAATGTTCAATTCTTCTGCTATTGAAACACAAGGTTCTCGCGGTGTTTTCGTAGTAGGTGAAAAAATGATGGCTGTTGCTTCAGAAGCTATCCAAGGTAAAGAAAATGTTTTAATTGATGCTGAAGCAAACGCATTAGCAAGAGATTTAGAAGCAATTTTAGGTAAAGCATTTAACTTAAAAACTCCAGCTTTACGTTGTGAAATGGCTCACGCTTTAGCTGAAGGTTTAGGCTTAAAATCTGTAACAAAAAATAAATATACTTACAAAGATGTTGCAGGACACAAATTACAATCATATATTTACAGAGCTTTAGCTGCTGATGTTATGATTGGTTACCCAGACAAAAACTTCAGACCAAATCAAAAAATTACAAAAGCTGAAGTATTTGCTACATTAGCTCAATTATTAACAAATCAACCACAAGCTGCATCAGTTGGTAAATTAGTTAATAAATACGAAATGAAAGAAATCCCAACTTGGGCAAACAAAGCTACAATCAAAGTTATGGAATCAGGTATTTTAGACAACCTTCCTGACTTACAAGGTGTTGCGGCTAACAAATATTTAACAACTGAACAATTACAAAAATTAGTTGTTACATTAAGCCACAGCAAATACTATGATTCTTCTCGTTTAGCTGATTCAGCTAACTTAGCAAGTATCAGAGTTAAAATTAAAGAAAGAGTTGATGCAAGACACATCAATATTGGTGAAACAATTTACGCTGAAACAACAGAATGTGCAACAGTTAAAGGTGTTAAATTCACTGCAGGTTCAAAAGTTATCGGTGAAGTTGTTGAAGTTTCAAGACCTGGTATCAAAAACCCTGGTTATGTAAAAGTTAAATTCAACTCAATCCAAAACGGTTCAACAAAAGTTGATTTCCCTTCAGTAGCAAGAGCTTCTGCTGAAAACACAAAAACAACAAATGTTGTAGCTCGTATTTTAGCAACTCCAATTTCTGCAATTGCAAGAGTTGGTGGTACTGCAGCTAGAACAATTTCAACTGAAGCTATGAATATTGCTAACGATGGCGAAAGATATGCTGATAACTGGTCAAATGCAGTTGCTAATACTTTCTCATTACAACCAATGGCTGGTTTGAGAAATGTTGGTAAATCATTCGTAACTTTAGGATACTTTATGTATGATACAGCTAAATTAGCAGTATCTGGTACATTCGGTGTTCTTTATGAATTAGGTGATGAAATTAGATATGTAATCTTACCTTCTTCAATCAACGATTCAGCATTGAACCCAGGAGATGAATTATCAGTTATTTATAAAAAATAATTGAATAATTATTCATATTTTGAAGGGCGGTTTGGATTTATCCAAACCGCCCTTTTTTATTATTTTAAAGTTTCTTAATTTTTCTTGTTAAAAAATAAAAAATAGTATATACTGGTAGGAAATAAGGAAAACAACATGAAAAACATTGTAAATACTGGATTTGAACTTGGAGTGAGGGTAAAACCTAGTAGTAATGCTACTTTCCCAGATTTAATAAAAAGATTTTTTGAGAGCATACAAAAGAAATGTTGTGAATTGTCGCTTGAGAATAGTGAATCGACAAATAATAAACAAGCAAATGATAATAAAGTCAACTCACAACTGTCTTGGATTATTGCTTCACTCGGACAAGTTGCTCATTTCACTAGCGTTGTCATTCGCAATGATAATAAAGTCGACTCACCACTCACTACTCACAACTCACTAGTAAAAGCTATCGCTTTTACCCTCGCTGAAACCCTAGTCGTAATGGGCATTATTGGCGTAGTTGCGGCACTTACTATTCCGAACTTAAACCAATCCACAGGCGACAGAGAAAAAGTAGCAAAGGTTAAAAAGATTTATGCAAACCTTGAAGACGCATACGGTAGAGCAACTGCAGTTTATGGACCTGTTAGGGAATGGTTGATTGATTTTGATGAAAATGGAAATATCGATCATGAAGCAAGAACTAATCGTTTTGCAGAACGCATAACAGAATTTATGAAAATATCTAAGGATTGTGGATTCGATGGAACAGGTTGTTTTGCAGATAATTATAAAACATTAGTGGAAGGTGATGAAAAACCGTCGCCTGCAGAAGATGGGGATATTCCTATGCGTATGTTTTTATTGGCAGATGGCACAGCTTTAGCTATTAGGGCTGGAAGATTTATTGTTGATATTGATGGTCCAAAAGGTTCTAATACTTATGGTAAAGATTACTTCATGTTTTTACTTTCATCAAGAAATGAAGATTTTGGTGAACTTCAACCTGCGGGATATAATTTATCAGGGGATAATTTAAAAGAAAAGTGTTTTTTTCTAGGTGAAGGTTGTGCTGGTTGGGTAATTAAAACTGGTAATATGGATTATACAAAACTTAATGTTCAAACTCTCAAATGTCCAAATGGTACTGAATTATCTTGGGAAAACACAAGTTGTAAGTAGCGAAGTTGCGGAAAAGTGAGCGTAGCAAAACTTGATAAACGACGTAGTAATCCAAAAAATAGTTCTGATTTATAATTTGATAGTTTAAAAACAGAAATAAAGATTTTATAAATGCTTATTTATTAGAGTTATAATTGTATGTAGGAATTGGAATTATGCGAAAATATCATACACATATAACCTTAATAATTTTAGCGTGCATATTATATGTAATGGCGAATTTCCAACGTGTTGCAATTCCAGGGGCTATATTTGATATTTTGCAGGCGGATTTAGGCGCAAAAGCCCCAACGATTACTTCTTTTGGTGCGACTTTTATGTATAGTTACGCCTTTAGTTTGCTTGCTATCGGAATTTTAGTTGACAGGTTTAGTGGTGTAAAAGTTATTTTATGGGGTGGTGCTTTATTTGCTATCGGCGGATTAATTTTCCCTAATACAACTTGCCTACCGTTACTGTATTTCAGCCGTATATTTTTGGGTGCTGGTGCGGCGTGTTTTTATTTAAGTTTAGTTCAAGAGGTTAAAAAATGTTTTCCAGATAAATATTTTGGAATTTCAGTATCTTTAATATTAATAACAGGTTATATAGGCGGTGTTTGTGCGAATGCGCCGTTTATAATGGTAGCGCATACTTTCACTTGGCAAGTTGTAATGAATGTTTTAGCGATTATAACACTTTTGGTAGTTTTAATTTATGCTTTTGTTTTACATTTTTTACATGGAGTACCAGAAAATCAGCATGTCCACTTCTCTTTAGAACCTTTTAAAGAAGTTCTTTCTAAACATTTTAATAGAAATTTATATATGTTTGCAGGTTTAAATTATGGCTTGTATTATGTAATTCAAACGGTCATCGGGGTAAAATTTTTAAAAGATTTTGTTAATTTATCCTCGACTCAAGCCTCTGTTGCTTTATCCATAATGGTTATCATTGCTGGAATTTCAGGGTTATCTTTAGCGACTTTAAGTAAATTGTGCAATAACAGTCGTGTAATTTTTATGAAAAGTGTTTGTTTATTTACAACAACAATTTTCGTAATTATTTTCTTATGCCTGATGTTTGATATCAGAACTCATTTAATCGTATATATGTTAATGTTAGTAGCTATCGGCGGTGGAATGTCGCCCTTGCTTGTTTCAATTATTCATGGAACGAATAAATATGAAGTTCGAGGTACTGCATTGAGTATTATGAACTGTTGTTTCTTTTTGTCCGTAGGTATTTTGGCAAGTTTGGTAGGTATTTTGCTTGATGTATATGCTCCTGTTTCAAATACAGTAGGGCATTTGGTATATTCAAACAAATCTTATATGTTAGTTTTTGGAACATTTATTCTGTTTTCGTTTGTTGAAATGTATAATGTTTTCAAACTTAAAGATGTTTAAACTCATCTTTTTAGAGGATTACAAAATCACCTTTATCCTGTAAAATGACATTATTGGGATAAAAGGAGGTATTTTATGTCAGCAATTATTGGAGGTATTTCACAAAATAGTGATTTACAATCTATGATTTTTCAGATGTTTAATAAAATAAATAATGCAACAATTAATTCAGGTGAAAAAACTTCTGCGCTAGATACAACAAAAGCAATAAATGTTGAGGATTTCGCAAGAAATTTAGAAAAGCAATTGCAAGTTGAAAAAGAAATTCAAAAACCTAATCAAAATGGTTTAAAAGCAATAAAATTAGATAATCCTGCAACTTTTAACATAACTAACGCAGATGAAAATTCTGTTGATTTTTATAAGGAGATTTTAAATTCTGTAATCGAAAGTTTAAAAGAAACAGAAGAAAAATCAGATGTTAAGATTTCTAAAACGCCATCAGTTGAAAATGCTGGTTCAATTGCATCTGCAGATATGGGAGATTCTTTGAAAAATTTAGCAGGATCATTTATCCAAAAACTTATTGATAACTACAAGGATAAAGGCAGTATTTTAGGTATAAATGTCTAATTGAAACAAATTTTTAAGTCGGTAATCTTATTCATGAGATTACCGACTTTTTTATGTTAAAATTAATAAGCAAAAAAAAGGAGAATTTATTATGTATAATACAAAAAAAATTAATAATGATTTTACTTATATAGGCGCAAGCGACAGAAGATTAGCACTTTTTGAAAATGTATTTCCGATTGAAAGAGGTGTATCTTACAATTCTTATTTATTAAAAGATGAAAAAACAGTTTTGTTAGATACTGTTGACAATTCAGTATTAGAAAGGTTTTTAGAAAATCTTAAATTTGAATTAGGCGAAAGACAGCTTGACTATATTGTTGTAAACCACATGGAGCCTGACCATGCTGGAACTTTACAGGCTATAATTCAAAGATATCCTGATGCTAAAATCGTTTCAAACGCAAAAGCAAGCGTAATGATGAAACAATATTTTGATTTTAATGTTGATGAAAAACTTTATTTAGTTAAAGAAGGCGATATTTTAGAAACTGGTAATCACCAATTAACTTTTGTTATGGCACCAATGGTACATTGGCCAGAAGTAATGGTAACTTACGATTTAACTGATAAAATCTTATTTTCAGCTGACGCATTTGGAACTTTTGGGGCGCTAAATGGCAATATTTTTGCTGATGAAGTTAATTTTGAGGGTGAATGGTTAAACGATGCCAGAAGATATTACACGAATATTGTTGGAAAATATGGCGTACAAGTTCAATCCTTATTAAAAAAGGCTTCTGGGCTTGAAATTAATATGATTTGTCCTTTGCATGGACCAATTTGGAGAGAAAATTTAGGTTGGTTTATTGATAAATATCAAAAATGGTCAACTTATGAGCCGGAAGAACAAGCCGTATTACTTCTTTACGGTTCAATATACGGTCATACAGAAAATACTGTTGAAATTATAGCGTCAAAACTTGCTGATAAAGGGATTAAAAATATCAAGATTTATGATGTTTCAAAAACTCATTTTTCAGAAATTGTTGCCGAAGCATTTAGATGTTCTCACCTTGTAGTTGCTTCTGCTACTTACAATTGTGGAATTTTTAGCAATATGGAAACTGTTTTATCTGAGTTAAAATCTCATGGACTAAAAAATAGAAAAATTGCAATTGTTGAAAATGGTTCTTGGGCGCCGATGGCAGGTGGTTTAATTTCAAAATTCTTCGAGGAAATGAAGGATATGGAAATTATTAAACCAATGATTACGGTTAAATCTTCATTAAAACCAGAACAATTAGAAACCGTTGATAATCTTGTGGATAACATTTTAAGCACTATTGCAATCAAACAAGAATTTGCAAATCCGATGTTAAATATTGGTTATGGACTTTATTTATTAACCTCTAAAGATGAAAAAGATAATGGTTGTATTATAAATACTGTAAATCAGATTACGGATAATCCAAAACTTATTGCAATAGCGGTTAATAAGCTGAATTACACTTGTCAAATGATTGAAAAAACAAAAGAATTTAACTTGTCTGTTTTAACAGAAGAAACACCTTTTAGCGTATTTAAGCAATTTGGTTTTACTTCTGGTAAAAATACAGATAAATTTGCAGATTGTGATTTTTCAAACCGTTGTGAAAATGGCATTTTAGCATTAAATAAATATACAAATACTGTTATTTCTGCAAAAGTTGTTGAAATAAAAGATTTTGATACACATAAATTATTTATTGCAGAGGTTACTGATGATAAAATTATTTCAAACGTACCATCTGTAACATATAAATATTATTTTGAAAATATAAAACCAGCAGTGAAACCAGTACAGAAAAAAGTTGGTTGGGTATGTAAAATTTGTGGTTATATATATGAAGGAAAAGATATTCCAAGCGACTTTGTTTGTCCAATTTGCAAACATGGTGTGGAAGATTTTGAAGAATTATAAGGATAGGAAAATCAATGAAGGTTTTATTAATAAATGGCAGTGCAAATGTTAGAGGTTGCACATATACGGCACTTGCTCAAATAGAAGAAATTCTGAATTTAGAAGATATTGAAACAGAAATAATTTCTCTTGGAAATAAACCAATAAGAGATTGCATGGGTTGTCAGACTTGTCGTCAAAATGGTGGAAAATGTATTTTTGAAGACGATGTGATTAACGAAATTGTGGAAAAAGCAAAAAATGCTGATGGCTTTATTTTTGGTTCACCAGTTTATTATGCTCACCCGTCAGGACGTTTACTTTCCGCAATGGATAGAATGTTTTATTCAGGTGGTTCTGCGTTTAAGTTTAAACCTGCATCTGCAATTGTTTCTGCACGTAGAGCTGGAACAACTGCTAGTATAGACGCAATTTTAAAACATTTTACAATAAATTGTATGCCGATTGTTTCTTCTAATTATTGGAATATGGTTCATGGAAATACCCCAGAAGAAGTGCTTCAAGACAAAGAAGGGCTACAAATTATGCGAACTTTAGGAAAAAATATGGCTTGGATTTTAAAATGTATTGAAGCGGGTAAAAAATTGGGAATAAATTACCCCGAACTTGAAGATAAAATTAGAACTAATTTTATAAGATAAATCTTTTTAAAAAGATATAAAGGCGGAATTTGTTTAAAAACAAATTCCGCCTTTAAATTTAAAATTCTGCATTAACAAGACTTTTAACTGCTTGCAAAAAAAATTTTGTGATGATATAATTAACTTCATAAGTGTTTATTACATAGAATAAGAAGGTGTTTATTATGCAAGAATTAGAAAAACAATTTCACATTCACTGTGTTGAAGGTGATGTAGGTCGTTACGTAATTTTACCTGGAGATCCAGGAAGATGCGAATCAATCGCAGCATTATTTGATGATGCACATCACGTAGCTCAAAACAGAGAATACAATATTTACACAGGTACACTATTGGGCGAAAAAGTTAGTGTTTGCTCAACAGGTATCGGTGGCCCATCAGCGTCTATTGCTATGGAAGAATTACACAATATTGGTGCTGATACATTTATCAGAACAGGTACTTGTGGCGGTATTGATTTAAACGTACAATCAGGCGATATCGTTGTTGCAACTGGCGCAATCAGATTTGAACATACTTCAATGGAATACGCTCCAATTGAATATCCAGCAGTTGCAAACTTAGATATCACAGTTGCGTTAAGACAAGCAGCTTTAGCGATGGGTAAAACAACTCACACAGGTGTTGTTCAATGTAAAGACGCATTTTACGGACAACATAGTCCAGCTAAAATGCCTGTTTCTTATGAATTATTGCAAAAATGGGAAGCATGGAAACGCTTAGGCGTTAAGGCTTCTGAAATGGAATCAGCAGCCTTGTTTGTTGTAGCTGATGCATTGAAGTGTCGTTGCGGTTCTTGTTTCCACGTAATTTGGAATCAAGAAAGAGAAGCTGCTGGGTTAGACCAAAAAATGAGTGAAGATACAACTTCTGCAGTAAGAGTTGCAGTTGATGCTTTAAAACTTATCATTGAACAAGATAGAGCAGCTAAAAAATAGTTGGCTTTATGTAATATTTAACACAAGCGCCACGACCTAGGTCGTGGCGCTTGTGTTATTTTCAAAATTTATCAAACCAAATATTTTCAACACTGTATGAATTGTTAATTAATTTTGATGTTTCACGCGGGTGTTGATTTTTAAATCCACTCAAAAGTGAGGTTAAATCATATCCCCATTGGTCATTTCTAATTTCTTTTTGATATTTTTCAATAAATTCCAAATAATACAGGGGTGTGTATCTGTTATTTTGTTTTGATAAATACCACAAAATCAGTTCTATTGGTAAAATTCCGGCACATCTTCCCAAACCTAAAACAGATGCATCAACCGAATAAAAATCTAATTCAAGTGCTTTTATTGAGTTGGCAAAAGCTAATTGTAAGTTGTTATGCGAATGAAAACTAATATTTTCAAACTCTAATTTTTTTAAAATATTATAAAATTTTTCAACATCTTCTGGCACGAAAGAGCCGAAGCTATCTGCAAAGCAGATAGAATCTAAAATTGTTTTATTTTTCCAATTTGAAAGTTTTTCAAAATCATTTTCTGTTAAATTTGAAATTGCCATTAAATTTAAACAAACATCATAATTTTTTTCTTTCATTTTTTCACAGAAAATCAAGGCATCATCAAGTGTATTGGCATAAGTTGCAATTCTGACTAAAGAAATTGGTGTAAGTTCTTTTTTACATTCGCAAAAATCGTCAGCAAAAGATTTTCCAATATCGAGCATTACAGAAATTTTACAATTTTCATTAACTTCAATCAAGGTTTTTATAAAATTATCCTCGCAATGAGCGAATTTGCCCCATTGAGGGTTTTGTTCTCTGTATCTGTAACCAATTTCAAAATAATCAACATGCGACTTTATCGCCGTTTTATAAAGGTTTTGAACGAATTTTTCATTAAAATTCCAATTATTAATATGTCCGCCATCGCGAATTGTGCAGTCGATAATTTTAGTCATTTAAGTACCTCATTGATGTATCAACAAGATTTTTTGCAGTTTTTAATGCTTGCTTAAAAATTTCTTCATTTTCAAAAAAATCATCGCATTTTATATATTCTTTAACTATTTTTCTAGCGTAAGACCCAATTGCAATACCATTTACATCAATTTTACATAATTTTGCAAGTTCTGTTGATTTGGAATTTGTTCCGCCAGAAATGGTTATATAAACTGGTAAATTTTCATTTTGAAAAATTTCTGCCATTGCTACCGTTTGCAAGGTAGTTTTAAAATCATCTTTGCACCCTGACATTGGGCAACCATCGGCTTGAAGGATTGTTGTGTAAGGTGCTCTATGTTTAATCATGCGCTTTACGCGAGAAATTAATTTCTCGTTGCCAGTTTTAAATCTATCTACACAAATACTTAAAATTCCATCAAAATTTTCGTTTATAATTTGCCATTTTTCATCAATTTCTTCTTCGTCATCACCAATGGTATGAAGTTCAATGCAATCAATCCCTTTTCTGATTAAAGGTGGCAAAACTTCTTTTAAATTTATATCTTTATTAATTGCTTCAATACAATTTTTCGGACAGTTTTTAATACATTTTCCGCACCCAATACATCTTTTTGGGTTAATATTTTGTTCTTCATCAATTGCTTCTTGGGGGCAAATTTTTGAACATTTTTGGCAATTTATACAATTTTCTTTGTTAATATGAGCTTTGCTTACGTGCGGATCACTTTTTATTCCTACACTACAACATAAATAACGGTCGTTTTTTATTCCAGCACGCTCTAAGCCTCTCTTTGCAGAGTCTATAACCTCTAAATTTGCGCTTAAATCAAAAACGTTACAACCAGCTTTTGAATATAGTGCAACAAGTTTTTCAACTTCTGTTATATCCTCGTTTCCTGCGCCACAAACCAATTTAAAATATTTTTTATTATCTAAAAGGTCTTTAATCATTGAATTTTAATACTTTTGCAAAAATAACTTCCATAGAAAATAATAGCATGAATATTATTTTATTGTAAGATAATATAAGTAAGGAAAATTTTATGACATTTGAATTTGAAAAACAAAAAATTGAAGACGTTATCCTTGTAAAACCAAAATTTTTTGGCGATAACAGAGGATTTTTTATGGAAACATACAAAAAATCTGAATTTTTTAAAAATGGAATACAAGAAGAATTTGTTCAAGATAATCATTCAAAATCTACTGCTCACGTTTTAAGAGGATTGCACTATCAAGCCAAACCTTATGGACAAGCAAAATTAGTAAGATGTTTAAAAGGTAAAATATACGATGTTGCAGTAGATATAAGAAAAAGTTCTAAAACCTTTGGACAATATGTAAAAGTTGAACTTTCTGAAGAAAATAAGCACATGTTGTTTATTCCTGAAGGTTTTGCTCACGGATTTGTTGCGTTAACAAATGATGTTGAATTGCTTTATAAAACAAGCAGAGAATACGCGCCAAATGCGGATAGAGGACTTATTTGGAATGATGAAGATTTAAATATAGATTGGGAAATTAATTTTGAGCCAATTTTAAGCGAAAAAGACAAAGTACAACCAAAATTTAAAGATATAAATAAAGAGGAATTGCTTTAATGAAAACGATGTTAGTTACTGGTGGTGCAGGTTTTATAGGTAGCTGTTTTATCAGACATATTTTAAAAAAATATCCAGATTATAAAGTGATAAATCTTGATGCGCTTACATATTGCGGGAATTTAGAAAATTTAGATGACATAAAAGAAAATCCAAATTACGAATTTGTTCATGGTAATATTTGCGATAAAAATTTAGTTAGAAATTTAGTTAAAAAATGCGATTATGTAATTAATTTCGCTGCAGAATCTCATGTTGATAATTCTATAAAATGTCCTGAAATATTTGTTGAAACCAATGTTCAAGGCACTTTAAATTTATTACAGACGTGTAAAGAGCTTGGAATAGAGCGCTTTTTGCAAATTTCAACAGATGAAGTTTATGGCTCTTTGGGCGAAACAGGATATTTCTATGAAACAACTCCACTTCAACCAAATTCACCTTATTCAGCGTCAAAAGCAAGCGCAGATTTGTTAGTCAGAGCATATTTTGAAACTTATGGATTACCAGTTTTAAACACAAGATGTTCAAACAATTATGGACCATACCAATACCCTGAAAAACTTATCCCTTTCTTCATTTCAAGACTTTTAAAAGGAGAAAAAGTACCTGTTTATGGTGATGGACTTAATGTTCGAGATTGGTTATACGTTTATGACCATTGTGAAGCAATTGATGTGGTTTTACATAAAGGTAAAATTGGCGAAATTTATAATATTGGCGGACATAACGAAAAAACAAATCTTGAAATTACGCACCTAATTTTAACTGAAATGAACAAAGATGAACACTCAATTGAATATGTACAAGACCGATTGGGACACGATAGACGCTATGCTATTGCAAACGATAAAATTACATCAGAACTTGGCTGGAAACCATCTGTTACTTTTGAACAAGGTATAAAATTAACAATAGCTTGGTATTTGGAAAATCAAAATTGGATAAAAAATATTGAAAGGAAAAGAAATAAAAATTTTACTTGATTATTCTTCCGCTTTCATCAAAATGTATTCTTTTTAAAACCTTTGTCATTTCAAAATCACCGTAATTTTCTAAGTGTTTAATATTTTTTATTGTTTCTTCATATAAAATTATTTTACCATTTTTGTACAAAGTTGTAGCAGTAACATCTCCAACCTTTTCAACTTCCATGTGATAGGCATTATCCAAGTATCCTTGCCCCTGTAATTCTAAATCTTTCATCTCGTGTGTACCTTTTAAACCAATTTCAAACTACTTTATTATATTACTACTTTTGTAGTAATAATGCAAGTATTATTAACTTTTGTTTACATTAGCTATTGGTTAATCAACTCACCATTGATATACCAAGTTTTTGCGCCAGTAATTTTTACTTTTACAAATTCGCCTGTAAGGTCTTTATCACAAGGAATATGTACAATTTTGTTATTACGAGTTCTGCCTGTAACAACATTTTTGCCTTTATGATTTTCAAAATTTTCGATTAGGACATCAAGTTCTCTACCGACAAATTTTTTATTTGATTTTAAACAACAGTCTTTATTTACGTCGTTCAGGCGTTTTAAACGCTCTGTTTTCACATCTTCTGGTATAAATTTATCCACCCATTTTGCAGCAACTGTTTTTTCACGAGGTGAGTAAGCTGCAGTATTTGAATAATCTAAATTTAATTCTTTCATAGCAGTAAGAGTTTCTTGGAATTGTTCTTCAGTTTCTCCAGGGAAACCTGCTATAAAGTCGCTTGTGATTGTTACATCTGGAACCATATCACGAACTTTTTGAGCAATTTTTGCATAAGTTTCTCGGTCATAACGTCTGTTCATTTTCTTTAGAACTTCGCTTGAACCTGATTGCATTGGAATATGAAAATATTCACAAACTTTATCTAATTTTACAGCCGTTTCAATTAAATTGTCGGTAATATCTGTCGGATATGAAGTTACAAATCTAATCCAGAAATTACCTTCAATTGAGTTCAATTCTGTTAATAGGTCTGCAAGCCTATATTCGCGGTCTTTAAAATCTTTTCCATAACTGTCAACATTTTGACCTAACAAAGTAATTTCTTTAAAACCTTGTGCTAAAGCGTCTTTTGCTTCTTTAATAATTGTTTCTGGAGCTCTTGAACGTTCTCTACCGCGAGTGTACGGCACAATACAATATGTGCAGAAGTTGTTACAACCTTCTGTAATTGGAATCCAAGCATTTACGCTTTTTACACGCTTAATTTCAATATCTTTTTCACCATAAGGTGTTTCAGGGCATTCACAAACGCGTGTTTCACCATTTTCTATACGTTTTATAAGGTCAGGAAGCTGATAAATGTTGTGCGTTCCGATTACTAAATCAACGTAAGGTGCACGTTTGAAAACTTCTTTCTGCTTTTGTTGAGCAACACAACCGCAAAGTGCGATTTTAATATCTTTACCTTCTTTTTTCCATTTACCCCAAGTACCTAATTCGCTAAAAGCCTTATCTTCGCTTAATTGGCGAATTGAACAAGTGTTAATCATCAATAAATCTGCATCTTTTGGCTCTTTTGTTTCATCATAACCAAGGTATGACAACATACCTAACATTCTTTCTGTATCTGATTTATTCATTTGACAACCCATTGTGTCAATAAAAACTTTTTTGTTCATAGGTTAATTTTACCATAAAAATTGTAGTATAATAAAAATATGGACAAAAAGAAAAAAAAGAAGAAAAAATTAAAAATTGATATAAAAAATATGGGTGTAAACATTGATAAAAACGAGTATTATGAAATTATTTGTTCAAATACCGCCCACCCTGAAGATGCGTTTAAGCGTCAACAGCGTTGATTTTGTACCATTTAAAGTTTATTATATCACAAGTCCCACTTGTGGACAAGCCCGACTTGCAAATGTAAAAATGTTAGTATGTACGAAGATTTTAAAATCAAATTAGGCAAGAGGATAAAAGAAATCCGCGAAAGTAAAAAACTTTCGAGAGAAGATGTTGCTTTTTCTGCTGGTTTTTCAGGTTCTTATATGGGAATGATTGAGCGAGCTGAATATGATTTTAAAATTTCAAAATTATATAAAATAGCAAAAGTTTTAGACATAAGTTTATCAGATTTATTTAAGGATTTTTAATAAAAACGTAAATATATGTAAAAATATTGCAACAAAAATAATAATGTTATATCCTTTTATTGTAGAGGCACTTCCTCAACCAAATTTCTCGGGCACGACTTAAAATCTTGATTCTCGAAGAAAGGAGGACTTGCCTATGGATATAACATTATTGTTGATTTATCTTATTTTGACGCAAATCAAACATAAGAGATTAGCACTAGTGGTTATACTCCTAGTGCTAATCATTAACCTATAATGATTAGAGGAAGTAAAAGATTAATTTCGTCGAAAAAAATTAATCCGCCTCTATCTATATTTATTATAACAGTTTTTTTAAATTTTTCAACCCCATTAATTCTAATATTCGGGTTCGTTAAATCTGTATTGTAGAGCTTGAGTTATGTGTTTTGAGGTGATAATTTCTGAATTATCAAGGTCTGCTATTGTTCTTGATAGTTTCAAAACCCTATCATATCTACGACCTGAAAGTTGATATTTTGCAACTGCGAGTTTTAATATATCTTTTGAACCTTCATCAACTTGGCAATATTTTTTTACTAAATCCGCTGTAAGTTGTGAATTTGTTAAAATTCCGACATTTTTATATCGTTCTTTTTGAATTTTTCTTGCACCAACTACTCGTTTTCTGATTTCTGCTGAACTTTCTGCCTCTGTTTCAGTGTTTATAAGTTCATCAGTGGTTAATCTTGGTACGTCAATTTGAATATCTATTCTATCTAAAAGTGGCCCTGAAAGTTTTGAACGGTAACGATTTATTTGAAATTCTGAACATGTACATTGTTTTTCTTTATCACCTAAAAACCCACAAGGACAAGGATTCATCGCGGCTAAAAGCATGAAATCTGCAGGGTACTTGATTGAATGTTTAGCTCTTGAAATTACAACTTCTCCGTCTTCAATCGGTTGGCGCAAAACCTCTAGTACATTTCTTGGAAATTCTACAATTTCGTCTAAAAATAGCACTCCTCTGTGCGCAAGTGTTATTTCTCCAGGTTTTGGATTTGTTCCACCACCTATAATTCCGTTTGCAGAAGCAGTATGATGGACTGCTCTGAACGGGCGCTTCGTCATTAATGGTTCATCGTTTGCTAAAAGTCCTGAAATACTATAAATTTTTGTAAGTTCTAACGCTTCTGAAAGTTCTAATGGAGGCAATATTGATGCAAAACATTTAGCCATAAGCGTTTTACCAGACCCTGGAGTTCCGACCATAATCATATTATGTCCACCTGCAGCAGCAATTTCTAACGCTTTTTTGGCTTTTTGTTGACCCTTAACATCTTTAAAATCGTATAAATAGTGTTCTTCAATTCCACGTTGAAGATATTCTTCTATATTTGTTTTTACGACAGGCAAGGGTTCGTCGATAAAGTGATTTACAACTTCGTTTAAATTTTTTGCACTTAAAATAGTTATATCTTCTGCCAAAGAAGCCTCTTTTGCATTATCTTCAGGTACAACAACTGTTTTTATACCGTTTTCTTTTAGCCCTAAAATATGTGAAAGTGTTCCGTTTATGCCTCTAAGTGTTCCGTCTAGTGAAAGTTCACCCAAAAATGCCATATTTTGAGTCTGTTCTTCTTTTATAACACCTTCTTCAATTAAAATTCCTATTGCAATCGGTAAATCAAAATTTGTACCTTCTTTTTTGATATCTGCAGGTGCAAGGTTAATTACAACCTTCTTTTGCGGAAATGAAAAAGAAGAATTTTTAATCGCAGAACGAACTCTTTCTCTTGCCTCTGTTACCGCCGTATCTGGTAAACCAACGATTGCAACCGATGGAAGTGAATTAGATAAATCCACTTCAACTTCTATTTTATAGGCGTTTAATCCTATTACTGTTGATGTTGTAACTTTACAAACCATTTGTGCCTCTTGAAATCCTTGTAAAATATGTTATAATATAAATATAGGGGACTGATTAAGTCCGTTACAACTTAATCAGTCGTGTTACACCCTATACAAACAACAAGATAATTTGTAAAAGTGCTATCAGTACGTTGATAGCACTTTTTATTATCAACATTTGCATGATTACCTCCTTTCTGCCCCTTATTGTTACATTATAAGGTGTGAGGCTATGGAAGGTTGGGCGTCCCTATATTTAATTTTCAATGTACTTATAAAAAAACGGAGTTTATGTAACCCCGTTTTTTTATTTTTTTTATATATTAATATCTATTTGATATTAGCGAATGTCCAAGCATCGAAAGTTGGGCGAGTTAAGTTAACATCAGATTTATCTTTGCCTGCGCCTTCTGTATCGTGTGCAATTGAACGATATACTCTGTTGTAATATTCAATTACCATACGGTCAGAATTGAAGTATGCTTCTGAAGTTCTGATTGCTTGACGCATTAAGCGCGCCCATTCTTCTTTGTTATGGTAGTATGTTGGAATAATTTCTTTTTCAATTACGTCCATCATATATTCGTGGTCTTTCCAATGACGTTCTTCCCATGGAATTTCATCGTCAAGTCCTTCGTATTCGATTGTGTAACCGTTAATTCCGTTGAATGTACCTTCAACTGTCCAACCATCATAAGTTGATAAGTGTAATGCTCCGTTAGCGTTAGCACTCATACCTGATGTACCTGATGCTTCAAATGGTCTTAAAGGTGTATTTAACCAAATGTCTGAACCACGTTTTAACATACCGCTTAATTGTAATTCGTAGCCAGGTAATACAACCATGTTCTTCATTGTGTGAGAACGATTTAACAATTTGTTGAACATTTCTTTACCCATTACATCATCTGGGTGGAATTTACCAGCAAAAATTAATTGAAGTTTGTTTGCTTCTAATAATTTTAAAATGCGGTCTTTATCCATTAAGATTAACCATGCACGTTTATAATCAGCAAATCTTCTTGCCCAAGTGATTGTTAATACGTCTGGATCAAATCTCTTACCTGCTTTATTAGCAATGTGTCTGAATAATTCTTGTTTCATTTCGCGTTTTGCCGCAAGTAATTCGTCGAACGATTTTTGTCCGCCCATTCTCTTATCTTGCCAATATTGTAGGTTTACTGCGTTTGTAACGGCTCTGATTGGACATCTGCCTTCAACCCAATCCCACATTTTGTTTGAAACAAGACCATGTAATTGTGATACTGCGTTTGCGATACGGCTCATTCTTAAAGCTGCAACTGTTAATGAGAAGTTTTCACCACCTAATTCGATAGCTTTTTCCCTTGATGCACCTGCAAAAAAACCGCCTTCCATTAATGTATCAACCCAGTGTACTTCGTTTCCTGCTGCAACTGGTGTGTGTGTTGTGAATACTGTTCTTTTCTTAACTTCGTCAATATCACCCTTGAATTGTCTTAATAATTCAAAGGCTGCTGGCAATGCGTGTCCTTCGTTCATGTGGATAACGTCGAATTTATATCTCATTGCTTGTAAAATTTTGATACCACCGATACCTAAAACTGTTTCTTGAGCAATTCTGATTTTTTCATTTCCGTCATACAATCTGTGAGAAATGCTTCTTGCCCAATCGCTATTACCTTCGATATCTGTTGTTAATAAATATACTGGGCATGAACCAAATAATTCTGGTTCTACTCTATAAGCCTTAACTTTTACTTTTTCTCCGAATGTATCAACTTCTACTTGTACGCCTAAATCAGTTAAATAATCATAGTATTTTCTGATGTAAGCAACTTCTACTTGTCCATTATGGTCAATTCGTTGATCATAGTAACCATAAGACCAAAGCATTGTTACACCTACCATTGGCATTTGTAGGTATCCTGCTGATAACATGTGAGAACCAGCTAAGAAGCCTAAACCACCTGAATATGTGCTTAAAGATTGGTCTAATGCAATTTCCATTGACAAGTATGCAACTGATGGTAATGACATAATCTTTAATTCCTTCTGTTTTGTGTACTTTATGCGAATTCTACCTTTTTTACTTCCGCAAACACTAGCATAACATAAAAATGTAGCTTTTTCTAATTTTATTTATATAAAAGGCGTTACAAGGCAAAAACATGGTTATAGCTTAATTTCCTTATGTTAAGAAATGTAAATTATTCCAATATTTTATTCGCAATATCTTCTGGTTTAAACTGTAAACATGATAATTTTTCGCATGTTGTTTGTCTATGATCCCATAAACAAGGTTTTATCGGGCAATTATCATTTGTTTTTAATGCTGTAACAAAATCTGCCTGCGGGATAAGTTTTTTATCATCTGTTGAACCAAAAATAGCGTAAGTTCTTGTTTTTGTCCCTACTCCAATGTGTAGTGGAGCTGAATCAGAACATACAAATTTTTCGTATTTCGTTATTAATTTTGCTAAATCCATTAAATTTCTTGTTTTTCCGTAGTAATTTTCAAAATTAGGGTTATTTAAAGGCTCAATTATTGACAAAATCTTATCGACAACCTCTTTATCATCAGGTCCGCCTGTTAGTGTAACGTGTTTGCCTTTTTCTAACAAAATTTTTATAACTTCAGCCCAAATTTCTGGTGTAATTGTTTTTATCATGTTTTTTTGTACGCTTAATTTGCTGACTCCTGGGTGAATTAGTACAGAATTAGGAAGTTTTGTTTCTTGTTCAAGAGTGATTTCTGGAATTTCTGTTTTTATATCTGTTAAAGGTGTAATTAAGTCGTGATACATTAAAGAGGCGTATTGTTGTTTGTTTAGAGGTATAGCTTTTGTAAGTAATTTTTCGCTTAAACTACCTGTGTTATATCCGTAGCGTTCTTTTATGCCTGTTAAAAATAATAAAATGCTTATTAATTTGTTTCCGCCAGCAGAAATTACTACATCAAACTTGCCAGAACGTGCTTTAAATAAAAGTTTTAGCATTTCAAGATATTTGTTTTTGCCTTTTGGATTGATTAAAATTAAATCGTCGATTGTATCTGTTAAATCCTTAATGCCTTTGCTTCTTGGTTCTAAACAAAGAGTTATTTTTGAGTCTGGATATGCTTTTTTTAACGAAATTAATGTCGGTAAAAATAAGATTTCATCGCCAATTCCGCCAAAATTTATTACTAAAATATTTTTCATAATTTCCTCGTTTCTTTAAAAAGATTATAACAAAAAATTAATTTGTATTCTTATTTTTATTGTGCTACGATAATAACAGAAAATAAAGGAGAAAATTATGTCAAAAGTTGGTGAAATTTCTTTTAACGCAAGAATGTCGCAAAATGTTGGTACTGCAAAACTTTCACAAGAAGAAGCTGGCAGTATATTTTCTAATAATGAATTAAAGTCAGATGCTTTAGGTGAAATGGAAGGTTTATCTGTTCAGCAAACAGAGCAAACTACTCCTAAAAAAATTGATAAACATGATAAAACAATTTTAGCAAAAGCTCCATCTTGTGAAATTGAAATTGCAGGTAAAAAGCAAAAAGCAACTTTGGTTGTAGATTTAAGCGAAAATAGATTATATAGATATGATAATGAAGGTAAGGCTTTTGAAGTATATTCAGTAGCTTCAGGTAAAAAAACTTCTCCTACAAGTACAGGTATTAGAAAAGTTTCTCATATTGAAACTTATCCTTATACAGAAGCTCCTGCTGGCACAAAAAGACGTAAAAGTCCAAAAGCGTATGGTCCAAAAATTTTAATTTTGACAACTATTGATAAAAAAACTGGTAAAAATATGGGTTCAAATGGTGAATTTATTCATGGTAATAATAATCCGGCAAGTATTGGTACGTATGCTTCTCATGGTTGTATAAGAATGGATAATGATGTAATTGTTCAGTTATCTAAAGAAGTTAAACCAGGGTCGTATGTTTTAATTCAAAAATAGATATTTTAACAAATCGGGCGGTGATTTCATCACCGCCCGATTTGTTATTTCTAAAGTTTATTCAATTCTTTGATTTATTTCTTGACTTAATTTTGCAAAATTAATAGTGCTAATAAAGTTGTTATTTCTTTGTTCTTCAATAAAATTAATTACTGTATTTAGAAGTTGCACTATGGTTTCTTGCGTAATGTTTCCGTTTGAATAATCTTCAATAACTTCTAATATATACGGATATGTTTCGTGCATATTATTTTCGTTAATAGTCGTAATTAGATTTTTGATTTCTGTATTTTCAAAATTTGCGTTAATAATTTTTATGTAGTAATTTGCAAATTTATCAATATTTCCAAAGATATTTTTAGGTGATACATTGGCATTTGTTAATTTTAAATAATATCGTTTAAAGCTCAAATACAATTCGTTGTCGCGAGGAATAATTCCGTTTTTTTGAATTGTAAGATAATTTTGTAGAAAAGTTTTGAAGTGATTTGCTAAATTGGAATTTTGAAATTTTTCAATAATATTGTACCAACTTTTTGCGACATCATTTTTAACATTTTCATTTATAAAGCTATTTATTAATAGTAATTCTTCAATGTTTGGGTTATTACAATTTAAGTATTGGTAAATATCTCTGTTATCGATATCGTTATTTTCATAAACGCAAGCTATAACTTTTAGATTTTTGATTTCATCAAAAAGTTTGGTTGCAGAGATATTATTCATTTTAATTTTTGCCCAATATTCATGAAGCGTTTTAAACATTGGGTGTTCTTTTTCTTCATTTGTCATGCGTTCATATTTTACAAGTTTTTCATAAATAATTTTTTCGTAACCATGTAAATGAATTTTTGTATGTTGACCGTAGAATAAATATCTTTTTTTGATTAATTCTATTGCGTGAATATTTTTTTCGTTAGTAAGTTTGTAACATTCACAAAGTGCGTGCAATAACAGACTGAACTGAATAATTCTTTTCATTCCGTCAACAACTAAAAAAGAACGACTGCTGGTTTTTTGTAAGAACATTATTCCGTCAATGATGTGTTCTTTAGTACCTTCATTTTCTAAAACTGTTTCCAATAAATCAGCAGGTGCCTGAAATTCCCCTGAATAATCGGTAGAATATAGCACCTGCGATTTATGTAAAATATCTAATAAATTTAAAGTTACAATTTCCATATTATTTTCTAAATTGATAACATGAATCCGCCAGCTTCAGCATTTTTCAAGTTTTCACCGTCGATTTTTGCTCTTAGATTTTTAATATACTTGTAAACATAATCTCTTGGTAAACTTAATAAGGTTGCTAAATCTTTTGCATATACAATTTGGTTTTTATTTTTTAGGAAGTAATCGAAAACCATTTGTTCTCTGTCTGTCAATGCTTTTTTGAATACAATTTGAACTTCTTCTTTTATAGAAGTTGGTTCAAGGTTTTCAATAATAGGTTTAGCTTTTGGAGCTTCTTTTTTAACTTCTTTTTCAATTGCAGGTTTAGTTTCTGTTTTTGTTACAGGTTTAGCTGAAACTGCTTGAGAACGTGTGTTTGAAACGATTTGGCGTTCTTTTTCAATAGCGTGTTCTGCGATTGAAGTAATTTTTTCAGCTTTTGAAACAGTTGTGTTGCTAACTGAAGATGTATAAGGTTTACCTTTTAATACTATATCTACTAAATCGTTAGTTTGTTTTGCTTCTTCTATTTGTTTGCCTAATCTTGCGGCAAATTCTTCCAGTGTAATTTTTTCTAATGAACTTCTCCATTGTTTAATTTCTTCTTTAGTCAAGTATTCTGACATTTAAATATATCTCCTTGGTTAGTGTTTTTGTAATAATTGGTTTTGTATCCCTCTATATTATTAACTTATCATGAAAAAATGCTCTCGGCGCAAAATATTTCATAACGTAAATTTTTGTTTGCATTAGTTTACAAATACTTGAAAAATATTGAATTATATCATGACCACTTAACACTTTTGCTTTTTAAATATACATGTATATAATATACATGTCATGGAAAAATTCGCTTTTTTTAACAAATTTAAAGATGCTGTGATTATTGTAAATCAACGAAAAGAGGTTGTTTTTACAAATAATACTTTTAAGCGGATTTTTGATGATTATGTTGATTTTAAACGATTTTCACATAAATTTAGTTGTGATTTTATTCCTTTAGACGTTGAAGATGTTTCGGCATTTTTACCAATAAATCAAATTTTTACAACAATTCAGGATTTTAGTGCATTAGTTAGTTATCAAAAGTCTTCGGGTGATTTGTTATACTTTGATTTATCTTCTTACAGGCGTGGAAAATATATTATTATAGTGTTTTCAGATGTTAGTGCAGAATTTGAATTAAAACGAGTTGAACACGAAAAAGAAACGCTTGAAAAAAATTGTAAAAATGCGCTGGTTGAAGTTGAACATTTAAAAAAATCTTCAAGGACAAATCAGGCACAAGCCGTCAAAATGACACTTATTAATAAAATTTCTAATATCATAAGAGTTTCAATTGATTCGAATAAAATTTTAAATTCAGCTTTAAAAGAATTGGCTACTGTGTTTGGCGCATTTAGAGCTTATTATGCCTCTTTTAATGAAGATAAATTTGTTATTGAACACGTTTATGGTAAGGACAAAAAGGAGTTTTTATCTAAAGTTATAAGTTTTGACGGGTCTGTTTTAAAAAATTTGAAAAATAAAAAAACAGTTTCTTCTATGAGTTTTAAAGAATTTAATGAGGCAGAATTATTTGATATTCCAATGATGCGCGTAATTTTGCCGATTTATCATTTGAATAATTTGCTTGGAGTAATAGTTTTTGTAAGCTATCAAAAACGCGATATGACAGAAGAAATTGATGTTTTAGAAAGTGTTTCTGCGCAATTAGGTAATGCCGTTGCGCAAGCAAAACTTTATGAAGATAACGTTAAAACAGTTGCTCAACTTAAAACAACCTTAAAAGAACTTAAAGAAACACAGTTGCAACTTATAAATTCTGAAAAAATGGCATCTTTAGGTCAGTTAGTCGCAGGTATTGCACACGAAATTAATACTCCGTTTGCGTCAATTAAATCTAATAACTCGATTATGACAAAACTTATTCAAAAACTTGAAAATGAAGATTTGAAGGAAATGTTTAAAGAAATTAATGAAGTTGATAACGTAGCGGTAGAACGTGTTCATAAACTTGTAACCTCTTTAAAAAGGTTTGTAAGACTTGATGAAGCAGAACTTCAAGAAGCGGATATTAATAATGAACTTGATTTAACGCTGGCGATTATTCATCATGAAACAAAAAATAAGGCTGAAATAATTAAACATTACGGTGATTTACCAAGAATAAAATGCTATCCAAATATGCTAAATCAAGTATTTATGAATATTTTGGTTAATGCGTGTCATGCAATTGAAAAAAGAGGAACAGTCGAAATTTCAACAGAAGTCGTAAATAATAAATTGCAAGTTAAAATAAAAGATTCGGGAAAAGGGATTAAACCAGAAAATTTGGATAAAATTTTTAATATAGGTTTTACGACAAAACCTGTTGGCGTCGGCTCAGGTTATGGTTTGGCAATCGCTCAGACAATTATAGAAAAACATCATGGCGAAATACATGTGAATAGTGAGTTTGGGCATGGTTCAGAGTTCACAATTTTAATTCCAATTGCTTAATATTTTGTAATACTAATTTCTTGTAAATGCTAAATATGCATAATTTTAATAAAACAATTACTACAAATGTATGAAAATTTGTTTCAAATGCAAGACAAAATTAAAAAAAAATGTTATGATAAATATATAAAGTGTCAGGTTTACCCTTAAAGATATGTGTAGTCTGAAACGCAGTCGCAGCATGCCTGATACATGAATTGATTTTCATTAACAATGCTTAACAATTCTTATTAAAAAGGCAATTTTTTCAAAATAGAAAACTTTATTATAACATCGGTACAAAATAATTATACGTCGGAGGCAAATTTTAATGACTATTAGCGTAAATAGCAAAAAGAAACAAGTTAAAAAAACATTTGAAGAATTAATCGTCGATTTGCAAACAAGTAACTCAGAAAAAGTTCGATATAACGCAGCTAGAGTTCTTGGTGAAATGGGCGAATCAAAAGCCGTTGAACCTTTGATTGATGTATTGAAAAATGATAAAAATGGTTCAGTTCGTTTGTATGCAGCTCGTGCATTGGGTGAATTGGGCGATTCAAAAGCCACAACTCATTTGATTGAATCTTTACGCGAAGACAGAAATGTTGATGTTAGAGTTCGTGCAGCTCGTGCTTTGGGCAGATTAGGCGGAGAAATTGTTGTTGAACCATTGGTAGAAGCATTAAATGACGAAAATCCTCAAGTTTGTATTACTGCAACAGAAGCCTTGATTGAAATTGGTGATGTTGCGACAGATGCTTTGATTGCTTCTTTAGACCATGAAAAAGTTAATGTTCGTTGTGATGCAACTCGTGCATTAGGTGAAATCGGCAATAAAAAAGCTGTTGATAAATTGATTAATATGTTATTTGATGAATGGGTTAACGTAAGAATTTACGCAGTAACTTCATTAGGCAAATTAAATGATACAAAAGCAGTTCCAGCATTGATTGATGTTATGAAAAAACAAGATGAAAATGAATTGGTTAGAGCTGGTGCAGCTGCAGCTTTAGGTGTTCTTCGCGACCAAAGAGCATTACTTCCATTGAGAGAATTGATTATGGAAGCTGATGAATTGGGTGAATTAGAAGACACAGCTTTGAAATCATTCAAAAAGATTATGTCAGCTAACTGGCAACAAATTCCAGGTGCTCAATTACAAAAGAAACCTGTATCAACATTTTAATTGAAATAATTGTGAGAAAGAAAAAGAGTTTAGGCGAAAGTCTAAACTCTTTTTTTATTTATTTAGTTTTAATCTAAAATTCTTACGGTTGTTCCAGTTTGTTGTCCATAATTGTTATAGTAATAATTTCCGTTAGAATCGCTCCAGCCTCTTTGATATCCGTAAGGTTGACTATCCCAATCGTTGTTGAAATTTGATGAAAAAGAAGGTGTTATACCTGTAATTTGTCCACCATTTATAGTTCCAAAACCATCCAATAGTGTACCTATGCCATTTCTAATTTTTTGTCTGGTAGAGTTGTAATAGTATTGATTATTATAGATTTGATTTCGGCGAAGCTGGTTTAAATATCTTTTTTCGGCTTTAGTCAATTCTCTTGGAGGTGGCGGTGGGGGCAGGTTTTGATTATATATATTTGGGTGATAATAGTTATGAGGATTTGGTGAATAAACTTTAAAACTTCTTGATTGCGCGTTACAAATTGGTGCTAAAAATATCATCAATATTGTAAGAATTAAGTATTTTTTCATAGGTAACTCCTTTTATAAGTGTATTTTAGTAGTAAAAATAAAGTTACACATTGCACAGGTGATTAGTTTAGGGTAAACTATATTTATGAATATTAAACCAGAATTATTAATGCCAGCAGGCAATCTTGAAAAATTAGAATATGCGGTAAGATATGGCGCTGATGCAGTTTATTTAGGTGTTGTAGATTTTAGTTTGCGAGCAATGCGCAAGGGTGAATTAATTACAATGGACAACTTAAAGCAAGCTGTTGATTTGGCTCGTAGTTTGGGTGCAAAGGCTTATTTGACACTTAATATTTTTGCTTTTAATAATGATATTAAATTATTAGAAAGTGTTATGGATAGAATAAAAGATTCAAATCCAGATGCGATAATTTTAAGTGATATGGGTGTATTCAGGGTAGTTAAAAGATATATGCCAGATATGCCAATTCATGTTAGTACACAAACGAACACTTTGAATTATGAAGCCGTAAAATTTTGGCAGGATTTAGGAGCAACTCGTTCAATTTTAGCAAGAGAGTTACCAATAAAAGATGTTGCAGAAATTAAAAAACAAGTTCCGGATATGGAGCTGGAAGTTTTTGTTCATGGTTCACAATGCGTATCTTTTTCAGGCAGATGTTTGTTAAGCGATTATATGACAAATGGCGAAAGACAAGCTAATCATGGAAATTGCGCTCAACCTTGTCGTTGGAGTTATAAGTTGTTGGAAGAAACTCGTCCAAATCAATACTATGAAATAGAGCAAAATGAACGTGGTACGCATATTTTAAGCCCTAAAGATTTGTGTTTGGTAGAATATCTTCCGCAATTAATTGAAGCAGGAGTTGATTCTTTAAAAATTGAAGGCAGAACAAAAAGTTTGTATTATGTTTCAGCAGTTACAAAAGCATATAGAAGTGCAATTGACGAGGTTATGGCTGGTAAAACAGATGACTTGCATAAATATTTCTTAGAACTTAAAAAAGTTGGGAACAGAGGCTATACACAAGGTTTTTACTTAGGTAAAGAAAATAATAATTCAGAAAGTTACAGTTATGATATTTCAAAAGGTTTAGCCGGCGCTGATTTTTTGTGTGAATTTTGGGATAAAAAAGATGATTATTATCTTGTAAAAACAAAAAATAAATTTTTAAAGGGTCAGGAAATAGAAATAATTTCGCCAGATGAACAATATTTTACGAAAGCAGAGGAAATAATTAGTACAAAAACAAACGAACAATTAGACGTTGCAAATACTAACGATGAATTGTTGATTAAGTTTGAACGTGCGCCACAAAATTATAAATTTGCATTAGCAAGAACAAAGGAGATTAAAAACGATGATATTACGTCCAAATAAAAATTTAAAAAACATTTATGAAATCACACCAGAAATGCTAAAAGATATGGGTATTCGCGCTATGTTGTTGGATTTGGACAGTACAACAATGAAATCAAAATCAGCAGAATTTACTCAAAAAACGCTTGATTGGTTCAAACAATTTGAAAAAGATTTTTATATGGCAATCGTTACAAATAATCATAATCAAGAGTATATTGAAAAGATTACTCCAAATTGTCCTTGCAAATTGTATTGGGGAGCAAGAAAACCTTGTATAAAAGTTGTAAAAAATATTATAAAAGGCTTGTTTATGCAACCAAAACACGTTGTAGTTGTTGGAGATAGACCCTTAACGGATATTTTGGTGGGTAAATTAACAGGAGCGCAAACTATTTTAGTTGGTTCAATTAATGAACACGAAAATTTGCCAACAAAATTCGTAAGATTTTTGGAAAGATTAACTATTTTTCCATTTTAAATTTGTTTACAAGTTCAGATTTTATTTTCTACTTTGAAGATATACAACAAGTTCTTTGTTAAATTTTCTTGAATGTAGCCTAAAAATTCGTTTTTGATAACTCGGCTTTCTTATGATGTTGTTAACAACATCATAAAAGAATTCAGTTTGTGATAAATAATAGAAAAATATATCACTTTTTGTCGCATTAAAAACTTTCCAAGGTTTATCTTTTCCTGCATAATGAAGTTGTATCGGATTTTTTAATGCAAATTCAACTTCTTCGGGTGAAAAGTTTATATCATTATCAAAATTATTTTTGTACATGTTGTATGCATAGGTACAAACAAGAGTATTTACAGGTAATTGTTTTATTTTTCCAGCACAAACCAAGTTTATTACATCTTGTTCTGGTTGTAAAAGTCTGTGCAGGTTATTGCGAGTGTAATCTATAAATTTGTTTGGTATATCGTTTGCTCGCATTTTTTCTAAGTTATAAATATAATAACCACCAGCAAATACTAGTTTTTTGATTTCATCTTCTGTAAATAATTTTAAATATGGAGATTTTGCATTGTCGTCATTTTTATAGATTGTCTTACAAGCGCCAACATAAAAATCTTCATTAGTATCAAAATCTATAAAGCTTTTAGAAATATCTCCTTGAAAAACAACATCAACATCAGTAATTATAGCTTTGTCATATTCTTTTAAAATATCTGCAACTATGTATTTCAAATAAATTTCTTTTGAAAAATGTGATTGGTTTTTTGTTTTTAAGAAAAATTCATTAAAATTTTTATCATATTTATCAATGTTAATAAATTCAAGACTCGCATTTTCAAATCTGTTTACAAGGTTAGTTAATTTTTTTTGATTTATGTCATTAATATCCGAGTGTAAAACAAAAAGTTTGTAAAAATAATTTTTGTCAGCATTTGAAAGCATTGACAAAAAAGAAACAGATGATGCAATAACAAATTCATTATTAAACATGTGCACAACTGGAATTATTTTTGTTGACATAAATGTACTCCTATTTTTTGTAAAATAGCATATCTATGTCTGGTTGTCAACATAAAATAAGACATTTATGTTGTTTATAAAAGGGTAAATCTGTCTTATTCTTTTTTAAAGATAATTATAGGTTAGAGAATGTTATTAGAAA
This sequence comes from uncultured Candidatus Melainabacteria bacterium, assembly GCA_934699705.1. Taxonomy (GTDB): domain Bacteria; phylum Cyanobacteriota; class Vampirovibrionia; order Gastranaerophilales; family Gastranaerophilaceae; genus UBA6984. The sequence continues at coordinate 1,257 of CAKUXD010000009.1, read as the reverse complement.
CAAATAAAAATATAATAGGTGCTAAAATAAGAGAATTTCGCAAGTTGAAAAAAATAACACAATTTGAACTTGCTGAAAAAGTTGGGTTAAATGAAAAACAAATATCTCGAATTGAGATGGGTTTAAATTATCCAACTTATATGACATTTGTGAAATTAATTGATGTTTTAGAGATTGATATATCAAATTTTATTAAAAATCCAAAAAGAGAAGTCAAATCTGGCGAAAATAAAATAATACATTTATTAAAAGGTTCTAGTGATGTTGAATTGAATATGTATTATAACGTTATAACGTTAATAAAAAATAATATTAATAGTTTACATTTAACGTATTAGAAAAAAATCCTCCTCATTTTTGTAGATGATTTTTTGTGATGCAGTTATGATGTTGGTTTCAGCCCTTTATAAATCCTTTGGTCTACATCAGTTTATAGACCATAAACCCCTATTTTTTTAATCTTTTTGTCGATGTAACCTCATTTAAAAAGATGTAGTATGAACAGTGTAGAAAAGAAAAAAAGAATTAGGGACATAAAAAAGAATTTGGGGGAACAAATGAGACAATTCAAAAAACAAGCTAGAGTAATGTTAATTGATGACAATTACGATCACTTAGCAGGTGTTAAAGAACTTCTAAGTATGGAAAGTTCTTTTGATATTGTTGCAGCATCAACAAGTGCTAATGTAGGTATTAATTTAATCAAAAAACATAAACCAGATGTTGTTTTGATGGATATGAACATGCCTGAAATGGACGGTTTACAAGCTATTCAAGAAATTGAAAAATTAAATTTAGACGTTCGTGTATTGGCATTAAGTGCTTATGATGATGCTGATTTAATTTTCAGAGCTATGAAATTAGGCGCAAAAGGATATGTGTTAAAAACAATGGCTTCAGCTCAATTGATTTATGCGATTGACGAAGTTGCAAATGGTAAGGTTTACATGCCTCCAATGTTAACTGCTCGTTTCTTTGATTATTTCCAAAAATCATTCAAAGAAGAAGCAATTGCACAACAAAAAGCTCAAGAATCAAATTACTTATCAGATTTAACTCAAAGAGAAGAAGAAGTTTTAGACTTGTTAACTCAAGGTGTTACTTACAAGGGAGTTGCACAACAATTGTTTATTTCTGAAACAACTGTTAAAACTCATGTAAACAACATTTTCCAAAAACTTCAAGTAAATGACAGAACACAAGCAGTTTTATATGCAATTAACCATGGCTTCACAAGTAAACGTCAAGCAAGAATGG
>CAKUXD010000008.1 GCA_934699705.1 uncultured Candidatus Melainabacteria bacterium | reverse complement strand
GACTTAATGGCTTAATGGCTAACCTTTAAACGTTCGCTCACACGGCGCCCTACCGAAAATACACATCTTACTCGCTCGCGTGTAACGGCAATTCCGAGTTTTGATTTATGTGATTTCATCACAATATCAAAAGCTCTTCAGCCTTCTTGAATTTTCCTTCACGCTCACAGAGTTTCGCTTTTTGCACTTCGTGCAGTTCGCTCAATCTGTTCACTACCCGAACTTCGTTCGTACTGAAAATCCGCTCAGCTCGCTCGCGCAAAAAAAAGCCACCAAACGGTGGCTACAAATTTTGTGTATAGGGAAGGAAATAAGGAAATTTAATTAAAACTAGCTTTACTTGCAATCAAAAAATATCTTGCATAGTAGCTTCCCTAAAACTTAATATATATTTAACTTTTAACTAGACTAACCTCCAAGTCGTTGAACACATATTCCATTATCAACAATTTATTTATCGACATAATCAAATACAAACTTTAACCTTCAACAAAAGTTTGTTACATTCTGTTACAAAAGTTACAGAAATCTTTGATGTATAATATTATCAAACAAGGAGATTACAATGGCAGATTCAACTCAAACTCTGATTTGTCCAGCATGCGGAAAAGAAATGCAAAAAATATTTATAGAACGCACTAATTGCTATATCGACATTTGCACAGAAGGTTGTGGCGGAATATTCTTTGATAACAGAGAATATAAAAAATTTGACGAAAACCACGAAAACATAGACGAAATTAAAAAAGCTCTGGAAGGTAAAACTTTCAAACCTGTTGATAACACCATAAAAAGGGTATGTCCAGTTTGTGGAATGAAAATGATGAAAAATTCAACAAGCATTAAAGGACAAATTATCATTGATGAATGTTACAAATGCGGAGGAAAATTCCTTGATTGTAACGAACTTGATAAAATTAGAGATGAATATAAAACAGAAGCTGAACGCTCTCAAGATATTGTAAATTATCTAAAAAATAATATGGGAAGTGAATTTGAAGCAATGCATGCTCATCAACAAATACAACAATCAAAAAAAAATGAAGGTGGAATTTTTAAATCAATGATTAAAAAATTCTTTTAAAACATAAGACAAAAAGGCGCGGAAGTTTTCAACTTCCGCGCCTTTTTGTCTTAAAGTGCATCGTAAAACTTTCCTAAAACTTCTTGCAAAATTTTTTCTTCCATTCCATATCCAATACGGAAAAATTTTTTATTCATATCGAAACATTGAGCCGGAATTAACAAAATCCCCGTTTCCATTTGAATTTTCTTACAAAAATCTATTGAATTTGTATCAAAATCATAGTTAATACAAGCAATTGAACCTGCATTTGGTTCAACCCAGCTTAAATTTTTTGAAGAACGCACAAAATCTGCCAAAATTTGCTTATTTTTCTCAATTATTTCTAAATTTCTTTGCACAATTTTTTCGTGATTTTCAAGTGCGACCGTCGCAACAAAATCATCAATAGCACTTATACTTATCGTATTGTATTCTCTATTTGAATTAATTTTTTCAATCAATTCAGGATTTGCACAAACCCAACCAAGTCTGACACCAGCAAGCGAATAGGCTTTTGACATACTTCCAGTTGAAATTCCTTTATCATAAACATCTGCAACTGATTTAGAATAAGGATTGTTATTATGAGATAAACCTCTATAAACTTCATCAGCCCAAACATAAGCCCCACAAGTTTTTGCGATATTTATCACTTCATCAAGTTCGTTCAAAATTCTGCCTGAAGGATTATTCGGATTGGTTAAACAAATTAATTTTGTATCATCTCCAACAATTTGTTTAAAATTTTCAATATCCAACGACCAATCCTTGCTGTTTAGAAAGACTAAATGCACATTTGCACCATAAATTTTTGGTAGCGAATACGCTTGTTGATAACAAGGACAAATACAAACAACTTTATCACCTTTTTCAACCAAAGTTTGTATTACAAGACTATTTGCACCAATTCCACCCAACGTAACAGTTATATTTTCTGATTTTTGATTTTCATATAATTTACAAATAGCATTTCTTAAAGCATCAGTTCCATACAATTGGCCATAATTTAACTTCAATTTGAACATTTTATCAAAATTTTCATCACAAATTTCAGACAAATCATTTATGGATAAGGCTTTTACACAAGTTGTTGACAAATCATATCTTGCGACTTCTGAATTTTCATTAATCCATTTTTCAAGTTTAAAAGTTTCTATTTGCACTAATTTTTACCCGAAGTTGCAAATTTGTTATACATTAAATCTTGTCTTTTTTGAATATCAGGACTGTTCAAATAATCTTCATATTTCATTTGGAAATTAATAAATCCATAAGGTGAAATTTCAACAATTCTATCCGCCACAGTTTGAATAAACTGATAATCCTGAGAAGTAAACAAAATAGTACCTGTATAGTCAATCAACGCATTATTCAAAGATGTAATCGCTTCCAAATCCAAATGGTTTGTAGGTTCGTCAAAAATAAGCACATTACTTTCTGCAATCATCATTTTTGCAAGCATACAGCGAACTTTTTCACCACCAGAAAGAACATTTACACTTTTTTCTGCATCTTCACCTGAGAACAACATTCTTCCTAAATAACCTCTTAAATAGCTTACGTGCTGTTCTTGAGAGAATTGTCCTAACCATTTAATCAAATCAATTTTATCTTCAAAAAGGTGATTATTTTCTTTTGGAAAATACGAACGAGTTGCAGTTACGCCCCAATTAATTTCGCCACTATCAGGCTCTAATTCACCATTTAGCATTTGAAACAAAGTCGTAATAATTAACGGATTTTTTGCAACAAACGCAACTTTTTCACCCTGAACCAAATCAAGTGAGAAATTTTTAATCAATAATTCATCATTAACGGACTTATTTAATCCTTGAATATGTAAAACGTCTTTGCCTGGGATTTTTGAATATTTAAAGTTAATACTTGGATATTTTCTTGTAGAAGGTTTGATATCTTCAAGCGTAAGTTTTTCCAACATGTTCTTACGAGAAGTAGCTTGTTTTGCCTTTGACGCATTTGCACTAAATCTTGCAATAAATTTTTTAAATTCTTCAGCTTTTTCTTCGATTTTTTTATTGCGTTCTTCTTTTTGTTTCATAATCAATGCACTTGCCTGAGTCCAGAACGCATAATTACCTGTATAAAGCGTAATATTTCTAAAATCAATATCCGCAATATGTGTACACACTCTATCTAAAAAGGCTCTATCGTGCGATACAACAATAACAAGGTTAGGGAAATCAATCAAAAAATCTTCCAACCAATTAATCGTTTTTAAATCCAAATGGTTTGTAGGTTCGTCCATTAACAATATATCTGGCGTTCCAAACAAGGCTTGCGCAAGTAATACACGAACTTTTTCACTACCTGATAAATCCTTCATTAGATTGTAATGAAGTTCAGCAGGAATACCTAAATCAGCCAATAATGAACCCGCATCAGCCTCAGCTTGCCAACCGTCAAGTTCCGCAAATTCTGTTTCTAATTCTGCAACTCTCAGACCATCTTCATCATTAAAATCTGGCTTTGCATAAAGCGCATCTTTTTCCTTCATAACATCGTAAAGATGCTTATTTCCCATAATCACTGTATCCATAACAGTAAACTCATCAAATTCGAAATGATTTTGTTTTAAAACCGAAATTCGCATTCCTTTTTTAATATGAACTTCACCTGAAGTTGGTTCAAGTTCTCCTGATAAAACCTTCAAGAATGTAGATTTTCCTGCACCATTTGCGCCAATTAATCCATAGCAATTACCTGATGAAAATTTTATATTTACATTCTCAAACAAAGGTTCAGAGCCAAATTTTACTGTTACGTTTTCTGTTGTTATCATAATTCACCTTAATTAGCTAAAAATCTAAAATAAATATAAACAGTTGAAGCTGATAATGAGATTCCTACTGTTACGAAGCCATAAAATAAGAACTTCATAAATGAAATTGGGTGTTTATGAGCCGCAGCATATTCAGAAACAATAACATTTGCAGCAGCACCAATAATAGTAAGGTTTCCACCCAAACAAGCCCCTAAAGATAAGCACCACCAAAGAGGGTGAGCATATTCAGCACCCATTACAGATTGAATATTCGCAATCATAGGCGCCATTGTTACTGTATATGGAATATTATCAATTATACCTGAAAGAATACCAGAACCCCATAAAATAACCATCGCAGTTGCGCTTTCTGAACCCTGAGTTACATCTAACAACCATTTTGCCATTAATGCAATACCACCAGAGGCTTCCAACCCACCGATGATTATAAATAGACCTATAAAGAAGAATATTGTATTCCACTCAACATCTTTAATAATATGTTTTGGATTTTCAAATAATAACAAGAAACTTGCACCTGCCATAGCCGACAAACTTGCAGGAATATGAGTCATATCGTGAGTTACAAACCCTAAGATTACAAGGGCTAAAACCACAATGCTTCTGTACATGCCCGCATAATCGGTAATCGTATTACTGTTATCAAGATTTGCAATTTCTTTCATTTTTTCAGGAGTTGTTTTTAAACTTTTTCTGAAGAATAAAAACATTGTAGCAACAACCAAAACAAGAATAACCGCAACGATACCAGTTAATTCTTTCAAGAAATCCATAAAAGAAAAACCTGCGGCACTACCAATAATAATATTTGGCGGGTCGCCGATTAAAGTTGCCGTACCACCGATATTTGAAGCAAAAATTTCAACAATCAAAAACGGAATTGGATTAATATCCAATTTTTCAGCAATATAGAAGGTTATTGGCATAATTAAGATTACAGTTGTAACATTATCCAAAAATGCAGAAACAACTGCAGTAAAAATAGCCAAAACTATTACAATCAAAGTTGGGTGTCCTTTTGTAAACTTCAACAATTGATTTGCAATCCAGTTAAACATACCCGTTGCAGTCGATATATTTACAATAATCATCATAGCAACAAGTAGAAAAATCACGTTAAAATCAATAAAATTAACAAAATAATGCGGATCTAAAGAACCGTCTGATAAATTTTTATTAACACTTACTAACCCTAAGAACATAGTTAAAGCTGCACCAATTAGTGCAATTGTAACTTTAGGGATTTTTTCAGTAGCAATAAAAATATACGCTAAAATTAAGATAACCGCTGAAAAAATCATTGCGTTGTTTCCAACTAAACTATTTAAAAATTCCATCTCTTTTTCCAATCTATTTATAGCACTGTATCATAAGATATAATAACACAAACATTTAAAGATTTTCAACGGACTTTTTTACAAATTGGTGAGTTATATTTAGTTTTATAATTTATAAGTTCATAGTAGCTCAAATAACATAAATACTAGTAAGTTGACGAATGACATTTGAAAACTTTTCTTTTATTTTAAAATATATTTTAAATTGTTAAATAAAAGTTAAAAAAACGCGTTTTCTACAAAAAAAGAGTTATAACGTAAGTGTTGAAAGAAATATGTAAAAAGCGTTTGAAAGGAGCGATATTATGAAATTTTTAGTTAGAAAAACACCAGACAATTTTATTAGAACTGTGAATGACGAAATCAGCTCTTTGTTAAACAGACATTTTGATAGTTATTTCCCTGAAGCAACTTATTGGGAAGATGCTGATACTTTAACAATGCCTGTCGAAATTACTGATAAAGGTGAAGAATACGATATTAGAGCTGAATTGCCAGGAGTTAAAAAAGAAGATTTAGACATTGATATCGAAGAAAATTATTTAAAAATTAATGCTAAAAAACACGAAGAAAAAGACGAAAACGAAAAAAATTACAAACGTTCAGAATTTAGCTATGGTGAATTTTCAAGAGTGGTTCAATTACCTGAAGAAATTGATGTTGAAAAAACTGAAGCTAAATTGGATTCAGGCGTATTGAAAATCAAAGCTCCTAAAATGAGTAAAGAAAAACCTCAAACTAAAAAATTGATTGTTAAATAGGTTTAATACGATTTGAAAATGAATGCGCCAGCTTTTCAAGCTGGCGCATTTACTTATTTATAATTCTTTTTTCATAACGTAATAAGGCAGTTTTTTAAATCCTTGTTTTGAATATACATGCACTGCGTGAGCATTTTCGTCTTCTACTTCAAGTTTTAATATTGTATTTTGTTGTTCTTTTTCAATAAAATTCATAAATTTAGGGATTATTCCAAGTCCTCTGTACAGTGGTTTTAGGTATAAATCTTCCAGCCAAACGCAATATTTGCCGAATTCTGTTGAAAAACTTTTAGAAATCATTGAATATCCAATAATTTCGTTGTCTTTGTTGATAGTGTAACCATTTAAAAATTCATTGTCATCAATACACATATCAAAATCTGTGTTGAAAATTTCTTCGCTACCATTTGTCGATACTACATCAGAAGAATAAAATATTTTCATCATTGAAAGTATTTCTTCTTTATCTGAATTTTTAAATTTTTCAAATGTAATAGCCATAAGAATTAAATCCTGTTGTGCCAAACTCCGCCTTGACGGTCAAAAAGTGCGTCATATCCAGACCAAAATCTAAAAATGCCTGTTAAACCTAAGATAGCATGAGTTACGTCTTTTTCTACAGATTGATTGTTAATAGCTTGTCCAATTCCAGGCCAAACAAAGAATGAACACGCACATGCACCTATACTTCTTGGTGAAATTTTACCATCTTTTCCATGTGTACCTGCGAAAACAGGGTTTGCGCATATTGTAACAACTAAGATTATAGCTAAAATTAACGTCTTTTTCATTTTTGTATCCCTTTTTTTCTTTTATATGTGTAAATATACCATAAAAACTAAATTTTGTTGAGTACGCTTAATAAAGTGCTATCAATAGGTTTATTATTTGTATTTAACTTTGTTAAATTAATATTATTTTTGTTTGAGCCATGGTAATCACTTCCGCCACTTATTAACAAATTATTGTTTTTCGCACATTCTGCAAGAAATTCACATTCAGCAATTGAATATCTTGAATAATAACATTCAAGCCCTTTTATGCCAAAATTTATCATTTTTTTGAGTTTTGGAAGAAATTCTTCTTTGTCTAAATGCTTTTCACCTTCTCCACCTAATGGGTGCGCCCAAAAAGGAATTCCTCCAGCTGAGAGTATCGCTTCAATTGAGTCTTTTATATCAAAACGAGTTGGTCCGGTTTTGCAAGGGTCTAAATATTTTTTCATTGCAGAAACATTGTCCGTTGCAAGTCCACGCGCTACGATTATGTTTGCAAGGTGCGTTTTAACAACGCTTTTCCTTGAATATAACCAATCTTTTTCTTCGTTTGTTAAATTAATATTCCAAACTTCGCTCAAATACTTTATACGCGTTTCAAGTTTTTGTTTTCGTAGTAATTTCCCTTTTTGAATTAATTTATTCAAATTTTCGTCGTTTGGATTGCAGTTAAACCCTAAAATATGGCATTTTATATCATCTGCAAGACTTGTCAATTCTATGCTTGGGATAAATTTTATACTGTCTGGAATAAACGGTTTAATTCCAATACACCCTTCAATTGTATCGTGGTCTGTCAGAGCAAATACTTCAATATCTGCTTGCTGAATTTTCTTTGCAAGCTCTTGAATACTGTCGCTACCGTCTGAAAAATTGCTATGTACGTGTAAATCCGCTTTCATAACTATATTATAGTATAAAAAATTTTAAGCAGGTCGGATTTTCGCTATTGCGAAAATCCGACCTCTTGTTATAATATTTAATTTACATACCCATAACTTTTGCGACAAAATACATTAAAACACCTACTATAACTAAAAAAATTATAGAACTTATAGTGCCTGTTGCAAAATTTTCTTTGTAAATTTTTGGTGCGTGATTATCTTTAGATATGTTATTTTCATTTGTCATTGTAATTCTCCTTTTGTAAATTTTTCGTACTAAAATAAGCAAAGAAATTTCTTTGCTATGATTAAATTATCTATACTGAAAAATTAAGGAGCATTAATATACAACTCTGTCAAAAATAGTTTTGGCGGAGTGTAGGAAATACTTTTATAAAAAATCTTCGATTTTGTTTCGAATTTTAGTTCTTTTTCTTTTGAATTTATATTGAAAGAATTTGAATTTGTTAAATCAAGACGTTTTCTTTGTGAAGACTGTGTTAATTCTTGATTTGAACTTGCCACATATATAGAATGAGAATGATTATCACCCTCTATATAGTTAAAAGTTTTTTCTATACTTGGTGTTTGAATAAAAGAAGTTGAAATTGCACTACAAACATTTACGTTCGATTGAATAAACGCAATCAAACAAAAATAAAGTATGAAAAATATTACTGATTTTAAAATTTTCACAAGAAAATTATACTTAATCAAAACATGCTTTGCAAGAGCCTTTATGGATAATTTTTAATTCCACTTAGTTTTATCTAAAAAGAGTTTTATCGCTTCTTTAAAGTTTTTTGGCGTATCTAAAGTCTCTTCTGTACTCTCGTAAGTTGGAGTTACGGGCTTTCCTTTTAATATTAATTTTTTATATGAAATCAATATGATAAAAATAATAATTGAGGATATGCAAACCCAAAGCATTGCAAGTAAGAATTTAAAAACCGTATTTACAACATGACTTTTTGGTTTTTCACTTTTTATATTTTTGTCGATTGCTTGTTGAATTTGGCTATCAGAACTTGCTTCTAAATCTGTTTCTTCACTATTATTTAAAGCCTGATTTACATTTTCATTTAATGTTGTTTGTGTTCGAACTTCAATATCACCTTTTGCTGGTGAAGTCGAAATATTTTGATTAATTTTTGCCGATTGTAATACATCATCATAAGAAGTTGAAACAGGCAGTTGAGCCTCGCCGACTGCGTATGTTGCAGTCGGGATTAAAAACATTGTCATAAGAATTAATAATATTTTTAAAATACTATTCTTCAACTTTTTCCTCACTAGTTGTTTTCTTTGTTTTAGTTGATTGACGTTTTGTTTTTGTTGCGCCTCTATTTGGTCTGCGAGTTTTTTTAGGAGCATCCTCTTTTGAAGTTTCAACAGGAGCTTCTTCAACTGTTTTAGGTTGAGGTTGTTCAGCAATAACTGGTTTTATTTCGTCATCTTTTGTAATCATTGATTCTGCTACTTTAACGTTAGCATCTTGGTTCAATTGTTTTTTATTAAAGTTACGTTTGCTATTTGTACGTTTTTTGTCAGTACGTTTTTTAGTTTCCTCTTGAGCAGTAACAGAAGGATTTTCTGTTGTAATTTCAATCGGTTGAGATTGTTCTAACTCTTGAGGTGCTTGTTGATTGTTGTTTTGATTGTTGTTGTTATTTTGTTTTTTGTTATTGTTTTTCTTGAAACCGCTAATAGGTAATTTCATTTTTGCTGCTTTTGCTCTGTATTCACCTTCAGAAGTTGGTGATGCAAATTTGAAATCTTCTACAATGTAACCTTCGCCATGGCAGTGAGGACATTTTTTTGCGAATACTTCTGAAATAGCTTGACCTTGTCTGTGTCTTGTCATCTCAACAAGTCCTAAATCAGATAATTGACCAACTTGAGGTTTTGCTTTGTCGTCTTCAATAGCAAGTTCAAGTTCTTCCATAATTGCTAATTTATCAACACGAGAAGTCATATCAATAAAGTCAATGATAATCATACCGCCGATATTACGCAAGCGTAATTGGCGTGCGATTTCGTGAACTGCTTCGATATTTGTTTTTAGAATTGTTTCATCTTGAGTTGCAGAGCTTACGAATTTACCTGAGTTTACGTCGATAACAGTAAGAGCTTCTGTTTGTTGAATGAACAAATACCCACCAGACGGCATATTAACTTTCATATTTAAAGCTGCGCGAATTTCTTTATGTACGTTTGTTGCGATTAAAAGAGGTTCGTTGCCCTTGTATAGTGATACTTGAATATTTTTACTCATGTGCCAATTTTGTAGCAATGTTTGAACTCTGTTTAGAGCAAAAGCAGTATCTACGATAATTTCAGTAACATCTTCTGAACACGCTTCACGAATAACTCTGTATAACAAGTCTTGGTCGCGGTAAATCAAACTTGGTGGAGTTAGTGATTCAGCTGCAGTAACGATGTTATTCCATTTTTCTAAAAGAATTTCTAAATCTTCTTGAATATCTGCTTCAGATTGACCTTCGGCTTCAGTTCTAATGATAACGCCTACGCCTACTGGTTTTAAAAGACTAACAATAGATTTTAATCTGGCACGTTCTTTTGAGGATTCAATTTTACGGCTAACATTAATTCCTGGTTCTGAAGGCATTAATACCAAAAATCTACCCGGAAGACTAATTTCTGTTGTAACTCTAGGACCTTTGTGTCCAGTTGGTTCTTTAACTACTTGCACAACAAGTTTTTGGTTTGGAGAAAGTTTATCTTTTAATGCACCTTTGCCCATAACGTCTTGAGCGTGCAAAAATCCCATTTTATCAACACCTACATCAACAAAAGCTGCGTCGATACTAGGTAAGACATTTTGTACAGTTGCTAAATAAACATCACCTAATAGAACTTCACCGCGGTTAATATAAAGGTCTAAAACTTTGTCGCCTTCCATTAAAGCGCCGATATTATCACGTTCAGCGATTACGATTTTTTTTGAAGTTGGTTGTTCTTTTGAACCAAAATTTTTCTTGTCTTTCATCTATAATTCCTTTTCTCTTATAACTCCAAAAAATCGTTATCAAAAAATCTAAGTCGTTTTATATCAAAATGAGTATTTTCTGATATTATTTTAACAATATCGTCTGCTCTAACAGCAGGGATATCGCTACTTTGCCCTGTTTTGAGTACCATATACAGAGTATCGCCTTCTATTTTATAAGATTTTATTGACGATTTTATATTTGAAGTTTTTAGTAAACCTTTTTTGTTTTTCTTCGTGAGTAAAATTTCATCACGAGATAAAACCATATCACAATTATACACAAAAGATTTGAAATTACAATCATCATTTTTTATTAAGTTAATTTTGTATTCCGCCCATTGTGCAGTTTGATCAATAGCCTTGGCTTGTTTTTCGATTTGTTGAATTTCTTTGATTTTGCAACCTTGTGGTAAAAATTTACTCAACATATTTGAAAATTCTTCACAAGAAATATTATTTAAAAGTTCTACGTCGATAAATTCGCAGTCGCTTTCAATAAACAATGGTAAAGCGATACCCATAGACACTTTTGGCGTTGGATTAAAGCCCTGAGTGAATGCAATTGGCAGTCCTGAGCGCAAAATTGCCTTTTGGAAAGTATTTTGCCAATCAAGATGTGAAAAATATCTTAAAATACCTAGTTTTGTTACTTTTAAACGGTATCTATAAGTTTCAATTGTAGGCGCAGTTCTTGGATTAAGCTGAACATGTTCTTTTTTTACATAGTGTTGAGCCTTGAAAGGTTTATCAAGCACTTTATGTACTTTTAAATTCTTACAAACACCGCAATTTACGCATTTTTGTTCGCAAGTAGGCTGAATTTCTGTTGTATTTGTTTGAATAAATGCTTTATTATACTCATCAATTAGCCATTGTTTATCAATTCCAATATTAATAAAATCCCAAGGTAGTTCTTTATCTCGTAAAAATTCTTTTTTTGCAAGATTTTTGATATCAACGCCACATTCTTCAGCTGTATCAGCCCAAACTTTTTTATCAAAATATTCGCCCCAAGCGTCCATATAACAACCTTTTTGATATAATTTTTCAATGTAATCGCATAAAGTTGCATCGCCTCGAGTTAAGACGGCTTCTATTTGTGATACAAAACGCTCGTGATAATTAAGTTTTAGACCTTTTATGTGTTTTGTTTTTTCTTTTAAATAATTAATGTGTTCCATTACTTCATCTAAATCCATTTGTGGACAGAATTGGAATGGAGTGAAGGGTTTTGGCACAAATATTGAAAGCGTGCAAGTTACGTCAAGTCCGTATTTCAGGTTTTTTTCTTGTTTTATACCTCTGCATCTATAACGAATTTTTTCCATTAAAGATGCCATTTCGTCCATATCTTCCAGGGTTTCAGTTGGTAATCCCACGATAAAGTAGAATTTTATTCTGCTCCAGCCGTTTTCGTAAAGCGTAGTTACAGCGTTTAGAATTTGTTCTTCTGAAATATTTTTTTTAATAACATTTCTAAGTCGTTGACTGCCTGCTTCTGGAGCAAGTGTCATTGTTGATTTTCTAACCGATTGAGTAAGTTCAGCAAGCTCAAGGTTAAAATGGTCAATACGTTGACTAGGAAGCGATACGCCGATTTTTTTCTCATCAAATTCACAGCTTAACTCCTTGATTACTTCAATTATATTTGAATAATCATTGGAAGATAGTGAAAGTAATGAATATTCGTCATAACCTGTATTATGTACAAGTTCTTTTGTAATTTTAATAATTTCTTCTGCGGGGCGTTCTCTGACAGGAAGTGTTACATGTCCAGGTTGACAAAAACGACACATTCTTCCGCAACCACGCCTGATTTCAACGATTGCTCTGTCGTGAATAGAGGCTGAAAAGGCAATTGGGTGCTGTTTTAAAGCTGTTTCATAAGTTAATGGTTCAACTCGTTTTTCAACAGTTCCGCCGACTTGTGCCGACCAAAATCCTTTATTTTTACAGATTTCTGCAATTCTCTCTTTTCGAGGAAGTCCTTTTGTACGTTCTAAAATTTCGCACATTTCAATAATAGCTTGTTCACCATCGCCAATGACAAATACATCGATAAATTCTGACATTGGTAGCGGATTAAAAGCACAAGGCCCGCCAGCAGTTACGATTGGTTCATCTTCTTTTCTGTCTTTATTTCTAATTGAAATATTAGACATTTCTAACATTTTTAAAATCGTTGGATAAGCAAGTTCGTATTGAATAGAAAATCCAATTGCATCGAATTTGTTAAGTGGTTGTTTTGATTCAACTGCATAAAGTTGGTGCGGTTTAAAATCAGGTTCTGGTGCGTAAGCTCTATCCGCCATAAAGTTTTCACATTTGTTTACTTGATTATATAAAATTCTTGCACCTAAATTGCTTATGCCGATTTCGTATTTGTCAGGAAAGCACATTGCAAAGCGCACAGAGGCGTTATCAAAGTCTTTGTTCGCAGAGAAAATCTCCCCACCTACATATTGGTAAGGTTTTGAACAGTTGTATAAACATTCATGATATTCTTCAAAAAAATTCAATTTTATGCTAAACCTTCTGGAAAATATTTATCAATTTCAATAATCATACCATTAAGAGTATTGTCGTTGAATTTTTCCATGAATTTGAATAATTCGTCGTTTCTAACGTCGTAATTATACATCCAAACTTCTCCATCAACTTCTCGCATTACTCTAACTATGTAATGGCAACCTTCAGCATATTTTTTTAATAATGATGCGTTAAATTTTTTGTTGTTTTTATCCTTGTTAATTTTTACGTAATGAAAACCTTCAAAAAATCTGATTTGTTCTAATTCTTCTGGTGATAAGGTTCTGTTTACTTTTGAAAATAAATCTATTACTTTGTCGTCTTTATCTGTCATATCTTCCTCTTTTCTCAATAGTACAAAAAATATGCAGGCATGTAAAGTTCGGATTTGCATTTTTTATTTTAGCTTTATTTATAAATCCGTTACGTATAGTAAAATCAACCACACTTTTGGTTGATTTTATTCTATATTTGAAATAAAATTTTTTTAAGAAATAAATAGCAAGATGAAAAAAATAATAACTCTTTTTGCGTTGTGGATATGTGTAATTGCTATATCTCAGCCAGTGTACGCAATTATTGAGGCTGACAATTCAAAAAGTTCTAATAAAATAATACAAAAAAAATTGATTGATAATCTTGAGTTTGAAGATATTTTATTGAAGGCTCAGGAACATTCTTATGACCTTAAAATTGCCGATTTTAATACTCTAATTGCAAAACAAGATGTAAAAGCAATTCGTTCTGAATATTTTCCGAAATTAGGCGTATCTATTGGGCAAGAATACACAAAAAACTTCAAAGATGTTGGACATTCCTCTGTTGCATCAATTGGCGACAATTTCATCAATCCATACACTCGTTTTCAATCTGTAATGGGTGTAACTCTTACTTACAACATTTTTGACTTTGGCGTAAGAGGTGGGAATTTAAAAGCTTCACAAGAAGGTGTAGGGGTTAAAGAGTACGAACAACAAGAAAAATTACAGGAAATTTGCTTAAACGTGTTAGATACTTATTCAAAATTGCTTCTCTATCAAAGGCAACTTGATTTGTACAAAAAAATACTCACTCTTGAACAAAATAATCTCGATTTAAAAAAACGCCTGTTTGATGCAAAAGAATTATCAAAAATTGAACTCGATGATGAAGAATTAAAAGTAAATAAATTAAAATCACAAATTGTTGAGCTTAAAACAATGATGTCAGAAGCCATCAGCTGGCTTGAGTTTTATACTGGTGAAAAATATAACGCAAAAAATCTAAAAATCGCAAACTTCAAAAAGTCAGATTTTGACATAAACGCTTTCAACGACTACACAAAAACTGCAATTTGGAAGAAAAATGAAAAACTTATTAAGCAAAAAGAATATGAACTTTACGTTGCAAAACGTACAAATTACCCGAAAATTAACGCATACTCTCGATATTATTTTTACGGTTCTGACCCAGATAAATATGGCAATCATTACAAAGATATTGGACCTTCAAACTTCACAATCGGCGCATCTGCAAATATGATGCTTTTTGACGGTATGAAAAACAGGGCAAATATTCAAAAAACCAATTTGGAATTACAACAACTAAATGTTCAAAGAGATAAAGAAATTGCAAAATTCGTTACAAGACTTGCAACAATGCGCTCAAATTTGATTTATCTTGATGAACAAATTTCAATAAATACAAATGCTTTAAATAACATTAAAAGCAAGGAAAAATCTAATCAACGACTTTTTGCAAAAAGATTAATCGCACCAATGGATTTGAACGATACTAAAATTGAACTTTTACAACAAGAAATTGAATTAGAAAAAAACAAAATTACCGCAACCTCAATAAAGCGCGGGATACAAATTCTTACGGACTACAAGGATTAAAAAATGGAAGAAAGACAAACTAACGTAAATACAGGCTTGGTATCATTGGAAATTATTGCAAGAATGAATAATGTCGATATTGATATGCGTTCAATTGTTCGTGAATATGCGATTTCTGGTGTTGATATTTCAAGCGAAGAATTAATCAGAATTGCTAAAAATAAAGGCTTTAAGATTAAATTCAAGAAGAATTTAAAAATAAAAGATTATCCAAAAAACTATCCACTACCAGCAATTGTTCAGTTGAAAAATGAGGATTATCGCGTAGTTTTAGGGATTAAACACGAAGAAAACAAAGTTTTAACACTAAAACCACTTTCAAATCAACCAGAAGTTCACAATATTGACGAGTTTCAGGAAGAAATTAACGATTTTATGCTGGTTTTAAGCCATAAGGCAAATATTACTGACGTAAAATTCGGATTTAAATGGTTTTTCAATGAAATTTACAAATACAAAAAAATCATCGGACAAGTTCTTTTAGGCTCTTTTGTAATCCAGTTATTTGGACTTGTAACTCCTTTATTTACACAGGTAATTTTGGATAAAGTTCTTGTAAACAGAACTCTTTCAACACTTGACGTTTTAGCTTTTGCTTTTATTGTGGTTGCAATTTTTGAATTATTATTGAACTTATCAAGAAATTATATTTTTATCCATACAACTAATAAAATCGACGCAAAATTAGGCGCAAAACTTTTTAAACACTTGTTCCAACTTTATTACACATACTTTGAAACAAGACAAGTTGGTAATATTGCCGCAAGAGTTAGAGAATTAGATAGAATTAGAGAATTTATTACAGATAAATCCGTATCAGTTCTGATTGACGCGTTTTTCTCACTAGTATTCTTGGTTATTATGTTTATTTATAGTCCGAAATTAACATTTATTTCGCTAGGATTTTTGGCAATAATTGCTGTTATTTATATAACAATTACGCCAGAATTGAGAGAACGCTTAGAGGAAAAATTCCAAATGGGCGCGCATTCAAACTCTTACCTTGTTGAATCAATTACAGGGGTACAAACAGTTAAATCTCTTGCAATTGAAGGTTCAATGTTCAAAAAATGGGAAGATAAACTTGGAAAATACCTTAAATCAAGCTTTAACCTTGCTATTATCGGTAATTTTACAGGCTCTATTTGCGGATTTTTACAAAAAGGTATGACAATAGCAATTTTATACGTTGGCGTTATGCTTGTGATTGAAAATAAGCTTACAATAGGTCAATTAATTGCGTTTCAGATGTTTTCAGGGCAATTTAGCGCGCCAATGTTAAGATTAGTTGGATTGTGGAATGAATTTCAACAAACTCTTTTGGCAGTTGATAGAATTGGCGACATTTTAAATAGTCCAGTAGAATTACAATCAAAAAATGCCGTAACTTTAAGCCATGTTAATGGAGATATAAAAATTGAACATTTGTCGTTTAAATATAATGTTGAAGCACCATACGTTTTGAACGATATAAATTTAGATATCAAAGCAGGTGAAAAAATTGGCTTTGTTGGCAGAAGCGGTAGCGGAAAATCAACAATAGCAAAGCTTATTCAAAGATTATATTATGCAACTCAAGGTACAATTTATATTGACGGAATTGATATTAGAAACATTAATCCTGTATGGTTGAGAACCAATATTGGTATGGTTTTACAAGAAAACTACTTATTTTCTGGAACGATTAAAGACAATATTTCTCTGCCACGCCCAAACGTACCGATGGAAGGTATTATTCAGGCGTCAAAAATTGCAGGCGCTCACGAATTTATCTCAAAACTGCCAAAAGGTTATGATACCGAGGTCGGAGAACGCGGTTCAAGCCTTTCTGGCGGACAAAAACAACGTATTGCTATTGCAAGAGCCTTGATTTCAAATCCAAGAATTTTGATTTTTGATGAAGCAACTTCTGCACTAGATTATGAATCTGAAAAAATTATAAAAGATAATATGTCCATGATTTCAAAAGGACGAACAACAATCGTTATAGCACACAGACTTTCTACAATCAAAGATTGCGACAAAATCGTTTGCTTTGACAATGGTCAAATTATTGAAGTCGGAACTCATGAGGAATTATTACAAAAAGACAGTTATTATAAAAAATTATATTTAGCACAAGCAGGTTAGGATAAAAATGAATATTTTAGATAAAATTAAAAACTTAATACTACCAAAATCAGACGGCGATGCCCACGAATTTCGTCCATTATTATCAGAAATTGAGGAAAAACCTTTAAACCCAATCGGCAATACAATTTTTTGGCTGATTATTTCATTTATTGTTATTACTGGGTTATGGATGTATTTAGGCAAGGTTGATATTGTTGTAACAGCGCGTGGAATAATTATTCCAAGTGGTGAAGAAAAAGTTATTCAACCCCTTGAAAAAGGAGTCGTTTCAGAAATTAAAGTTGAAGAAGGCGATTATATTACAAAAGGTCAAACCGTCGCTATCGTTTCACCTGCTGAATATGAACCTGAATTAGAACTGAATAATTTACGCGAAGAAGAAGCAAGAATAGCAGAACAGCTTGCCTCTAATAAAGCAAGATTATCTATTACAATGGATACAAAAAATAGATTAAATTCAGTAAAAGATATTATTCCACAAGCAAGATATGACGAGGTTGCAGTTGAAGCAACTCAATTAATGCACGAAATTAATTCTTTGAATGCTTCACTAGCACAAGTTAAAAATAAAAGAATTCAAATAGAAAAACAAAAACAAATTCTAACTTCACCAATAGATGGATATGTTAATAAAGTGCTTATACACACTATTGGCGGAGTTGTTACACCTGCTGAGAAGATTATGACCATTGTTCCTAAAGATGCAAAAATGGTTATCAAAGCCAAGGTCTTAAACCAAGATGTCGGATTTATTGACGCGGATATGCCAGTATCAATCAAGGTCGATACCTACAATTTTCAAAAATATGGAATTCTAAACGGAAAAGTTACTCTTGTATCACCAAACAGTATTGATGATGAAAAGTTGGGACCTATTTATGAGGTTTATATAGAACCTGAAAATACAACCCTTTTAGTTGAAGGAAAAGAACAATCCATCAAATTCGGAATGACAACAACAAACGAAATTAAAATTGGTAAACGTAGAATTATAGAATTTTTTATATATCCATTAATTAAATACATGGACGAAAGTATAAAAGTTAGGTAAAAATTACTACATTTGTAAAAATAAGCATAAAGAAAAATTTTTACACATAAATAAAAATTTATAAAATACTCAAAAACCTCACAAAAAAATTATTCTTAATATCATTGACTTAGAGGGGTAAAAAAGAGTTATTTTGCCTTGTGTTTTCTTAACCTAACTTAACATTTCAAAGTAATTTGCTTGCAAATATTCGTTAAATAAAGTACTATTACACTTGTAGCAGAGGTTAATTTTTAAGAGACTTTTATGAAAAGGAGGAAAAGAAAATGAAAGTTAATGCGGTAGCAACACAACCTAGCTTTACAGCAAAAGTAAAAAACAATGATTACATGCAAAATGTAGTACAAAACAGCAACAAAGAAGAATTAGCTAATTTAAAAAACTCATTAGCTGCATTAGACAAAGTACAACCAAAAACTATTTTAGAAATTAACAAGCAATCTCGCGACACTGTTACAATAAAAAACTTGGATAAAAATATGACTTCAACATTTAAAGGTGATCCTGAAGTTGTTATTGTTAAAGGATTTCCATTTAAAGCAAACAAAGAAGTTAATTTGCCAGAATTATTAATGAAAATTGCAACAAAAGGTTCAGAAGAATACAACAAAGTATTTAATACAAATCAAACACAAGAACAAAAAGCTCAAAAAGAAGTTTTAGATATGCTTGCATAATTTGTTGACAATATACAAAAAAAAGAATCGATTTATTAATCGGTTCTTTTTTTATTTTATTAATGATTTTATATAGTTAATTTGTTGTGGTAAAAGCTCTTTTAATTGATAACTTTTAAGAATTACTTGTCGCGCATTGTTTCCGTATTCGTTCATTTCCTCTTTGTTATCAAGTGCATATTCAATTTTTTCAACTTCTTGATTAATATTAAAAAAATCAAACAATAGACCTGTTTTATTATCTGTCATAAATTCAGTTACAGGCTCCGTCTTAGATGCTACAATCGGGCATGCACAAGACATTGCGTCTAGTAAAGACCATGAACAAACAAACGGATATGTCGCATAAACGTGCGCAGAAGAAATTCTTAATAAATCAACGTATTTGTTAAAAATTAAACTTCCGACAAAATGTATTCTGGATAAATCTAAATCAAGCTTTTCTAGCATAAGTTTTTTATACGTTGTACCTACGAGTTGAGGACCATAGCAAACTCTGTCTTCACCTGCGATTACAACTTGCATATTCGGGCGTTTTTTTTGCAGAATAGAAATTGCTTCCATAAACTGCGGAAATCCTCGATACTCTTCCATTCCGCGAGTCGCGTATGTAACAACTTCATCTGCCTTTGTTAGTGTTAAATTTTTATCTTCAATAACAAACTTTACATCTTCTTTTGGGGTACAAAAATCAGTATCTACACCATCGTGAAGCACTTTTATTTTGTGCTGAAATTCTTTTGGAAGTTGTTTTGCCTGAAATTTTGTAGGACAAATTCCTGCATCACAAGAGTATAAATCAATTAAAAGATGTGAATTTTTCGTTCTTAATTTCGCTAAATCGTCAATGCTTGCTTCTTTTCCATCAAACCCAATATCTCCACCTTTTGCGTTGTAAAACCACTCAAAATAACATAATAACGGTACATCAGGGAAAATATCCTTCATAAACATAGTCTGTCCCCAAGTGTGACCATAAATTATATCAGGTTTAAACCCTTGATTTTTTAGTGTAATCGCTGTTTCAGCAACAGCTTGTGCGTGAATTAAGGATTCCTCGACAAATCTTAGATACCTGTGGCAATCTTTTGGAATTTGTCTTTTTAATTTGTATTGAACTTTTGTTATATTGGGCAAATTTATCTTGTCGTTATTTGTAATAAAAACAACTTCGTTATTAGAGTCTTTTGCCAATTCTTGCGCGATATATCTAAATTGCGCAGGAAAATTTCTATGTAAAAATAATATGTTCATAATTTCATAATTATGTCATAAATTTACCAAATTTACAAATAAAACTTGAATTTGGCTGATAATTTTGGTAGAATGAACACTATGAAAAGAATTAAAGTTAATAATGATGCAAATAATATTGGTGTAGTCGCTCTATTTATTTCAGGAATAGCTCTTTTAGCCTTTTGTATATGGATAATATACACAGACGGTTTTGATGCAGAGATTATAGAAGGACTTGTTATTTCTTTACTTGTTTTCTTTGCTTTTTTAAAATTTTTCTCTAGTAAAAGCAAAGATGAATATGTTTCAGAGCTGTTAGTTTCCAAAACGGCATTAACTCTTATCTATACTTATAAAAACAAAAAAAGACAAGTGGTTATTAACAAGAAAGATATAATACAAGTAAAAGCTGATTTTAAATACTCCAAAACAAAAGTTGAAATTTTTAAAAACAATGGCGAAATTATAACTTTTGAAGATTATTTAGGTAAAAGTGTTTCATTTTGCTATCATAAATTTTTATTAGATTTGATTTCTATTTCAGAAGATTTACCTAATTTTACTTATGAGTTTTTTACAACTCATGATATGGTGGAAGCTGATATTAAATATTTTCAACAATACGGAAAAAGACTTACTTTATTCAAAAAAATTCAAAAAAGATTTAATGAAGCTTCAAATTTTTCAAAAATATTTTGGGTTATAATTGTTGGTGTATGGCTAATTTTTATGTTAATTATAGTATTTCCATTATTTTTGGGAATGTATTAAAATTAAATATTATACCTTTTATACCTTTGGAGAGGTGTCCGAGTGGTTTAAGGTGCAGACCTGGAACGTCTGTGTAGGTGAAAATCTACCGCGAGTTCGAATCTCGCCCTCTCCGCCACTTATAAATATTTATGCCCAAAGGTTTATATAGTTTGCGATTGAGTGATTGTTTAGTGCTGTTTTCTGCATTCGTGTTGTTGTACCAACATGTTGAGTTGAATTTGAAACAGGATCACCCATAATTATATAGTTAAAAGAATTTTTGTTATCTTGAAAATAATCTTTGGCTTTTGTTTCAGGATTTTTTAAAATACTTTTTATTCCAAATGCGTTAAATGTTACAGCACTTGTTTCTCTGTGTCGGCTTGCAACAAGTTGAGCAAGTGAACCGCCTAAAGAATGACCTGTTAAAATTACACTTGCATCAGGATTTTTAGTAACCGTATCGAGATAAAATTGATTTGCTTTCTCGTATTGTTCAGGAACTTCGTTCATCGCCATTTGTGCATCACTAACAAAGTCTTTTTCGTCGTTTGTACCACAATAAGCGATAATAATATCGTTTTTCTTTTGATAAGCTACAACCCGCAAGCCAGTTTCAGGGTCTTCTAGTTTATCTACTGGCTTATAACCATTGATTTCTTTTTGTTCATCATTATAAACATCTCGACTAATTAGAGCCGTATCTTTGCTTAATTTCTTATTGTAAAAGCAGTCTTTTTCCTGAGTATCATTTTTGTATTGATCATTAAAATAATAATCCCATTTGTCAGCTAAAACCTTCTTTGTTTTTTCAAGTGCTTCCATACGACTATCTTTATTCGATTGTTCGTATGCTTCCTGAATTTTACCTGTAATTTTTTTTAATGCAGTAAAAAATTTTTCCGCTTCCTGAAGCTCAATTTCAGCTTGTTCTTTTTTTAGGTTAATCCATTCTTCTGTTTCGTGTGAAGAAAAATTTTGAGTTTTATTTATAGGATTTGTTTGATTGTTATCTTTTTGTTGCGCAGAAATAGTTTGTGTTTGAGGCGGAAACATTCCCGTTGGTATTAAATAATCATTAAAATACAAAATTTTATTTCCTTATTCCAAAAATTATGCACAAAATTTTGTAAATAATGCTAAAATTATTTACATTGCATGTAAAGCTCCTCAAGATTAAAATTTGCCTAAAATTATTATTTTGTGAACTTATATTAATATTAAATGCGCGAAGTGCAAATGCACTTCGCGCCTTCTGCTATATGTTGTCGAAAAGAGAAATTTATTATTTAAGTTCTAAATTTATTGCTTTTGCAATTTTGTAAGGATCTCTGATTGAGCACATATCTTTTTCAATAGTTGCTTGTTCACAAATTTTTTCAAAAATAAAGTTAATATCGTTTATTGATTTTCCGTTTTTAATCAAGTCTGTTAAAATAACTTTTATTCCTGTTGGTGGAATTAATCTGGATAAATACCAGATAAGCCAGCTATTTTTATTCTGAACAAAATTTATGTATTTCTCAACCATTTGACAGGTTAAAACAAGTTCAACATTATCAAAGCAGGCTTTTTCGAGTTCTCGCATAATTTCATTGCAGGCGTAATCCTCTTTTGGAACGGTAAATCCTGTGAATACAGTTTTATTTTGAATAATTATTCTGTATTCATTTTCTTGGAAATCATCATTGCCAAAATCTGTTAAACGAACAGGTGGAATAATTAATCCCATTTTATCCTTTATCTTTGAACGAACCTCTCCGATTTGATTTGCAATTTTTTCTCCAAACTCGCAAATATCTGAGCCTATTTTTATACAAATAGTATCACCATCTAGTGTATCGAATAAATCATCAATTTGTTCATCAACAGATTTTGGGCAATTTTTCTTATTAAATTTTAAAAAGTTTTTAATATTTTCTAGCATATTTCTTTTATAATAATTTTTGTTAGAAAGTCAATAAATCGGAAAAAGGTTATAAATTATGATTACAAAAGAGGTTAACGATTGGATAAGGCGAGTAGAATGTGGCATGTACTCAGATGAAGACATTATGTATGAGCTTTCTCGTATTTCAAAATATTTAACAAAAGAAGAATTGAATTTTATTAAGGATAAGTTAAATTCTTTTATAAAGTAAATAAAAAAAGAACTTCATTAAAAGTTCTTTTTCATTAATAAATAAAGCTCTCTAATCTCACATATAGTTTAAGATATAAACTTTAAATTGCATAT
The DNA here is from genome assembly GCA_934699705.1 of uncultured Candidatus Melainabacteria bacterium. GTDB lineage: Bacteria > Cyanobacteriota > Vampirovibrionia > Gastranaerophilales > Gastranaerophilaceae > UBA6984. Next base: position 29,129 of record CAKUXD010000008.1, on the reverse strand, counting down.
TACCTGCATGGATAATTTATTTGACTGCGATAATACATTCATAAATTCTATCAATTTTTTCTTTCATATCACCAACCTGTTCTTTAAGGTCTTTAACGCTATTTAGAGTTGCGAATTTTTCTTCGACATCTTCAATAATTTCGCGGTGTTTTTTTTCTAATTGTTCAGGTGTAACAACAATTCTTTGTTGAATTAGATACATAACTACGACGATAATAATTGGAGAATATTGTAAAATATTTTGCATAATTTATTTCCTTTCTGGTTTGGGTATTTTATGTGATTTTCTTTAAAGTTTTATTGGCCAGTAGTAGTCAACTAGGTATGATGCAGCATCAAGCGGGTGCATTAGGTATTTTAATTCTTTTGATTGTTTAATTTGTTGATAACTTGGTACATCAATGCGTGAAGAACCTTCAATATATTTTAAGTTATAGATATTATATAAAAGTTTTTCACATTTTTCGCTGACAAAAACTCCAATTTCACCATCTGCTCTGTGAATTTTACTGTTGAAGGCCATAATTCTGTTTTTTATAGGCGGATTAAACGCTTTTATTCTAATATCTACGTCATAACCATATTCTAAAAACTTTTTCTTAATTATGACGTAATTTGTATATTCACTCGTACAACTTCTGTTGTCGCCTGAAGCATCGCCATTAATAATAATTTTCCCTTTATGGTTAGGATAGCGCCTGAAAATTTCATCACAAGCCTTTGCCGTTGTTGTATTTTCCATTGCAATTTCATCAAAGAAAAATACTTTATCGTCTGTTTTATGTGCAATTTCCCAACACATAGGATCGACGTTAAAATCGCAACTTATGTACATATCCAGTTCTGGTTGATATTTAACATCAACAATATTTTTCTCTGAAAAATCTTTTACGACTTGTCCTGAAGAATAATGCCCGTTTTGAGCAAGAACACAAATATTATAGTAATCTTCATCGTATAATTTTTTTAATTCATCACAAAAACCTTCAGGTAAATAAATGTTTTCCGTAGTTGGAGCTGTGATTAATCTGTAATTAGGCAAGGGATTTGTGATGAAGGTTTTATAAATCCAGCCTCTTTCCATCTCAGGATTTGTATGCCCAAAAATTCTATATTTAAAGTTTTTCCAATTTTCACGAGGTTTTTGTCGCATACGAGCAAGAAGCATTTTAAAAGTTTCAAAAGGGACTTCCGACATTTCTTCAATCTCTACAAACCCTAAATTTAAAGATTTTAACTGATTTGGTTCGTCAAAATGTTTGAATAAAATTTCTGATTTATTTTTGAATTTCAGCGTTTGTAAACTTGCGGACCATTCGTAATCTTTACCTTCTATAAATCCCATATTATCCAAATGTTCAAAATATGTTTTTAAAGTTGTATCGCGCACAAGTGTGTAAGTTTGTGCACCGACAAGCCCTCTGATTTTAGGATACTTTAGGCATAATAAAATCCCAAGTAAAGACCCGCAAAAGGTCTTTCCGCTTCCATATCCGCCTTGATAAACAGCTATATCAATACTGTAATCGTGTGGTATTTCAAGAAAATTTCTTTGAGCTTTTAAAAGGGTGTATGTAAATTTTTCAGTCATAGTTTTTCCTCGGGGTTGTGTATTTTTTTATAAATTATGTTATCGTATGTGCCAGTACCAATTTTAAATCATATTGTTTTAATAATGTTTCGTAGCTGAGTATATTTTGTTGTTTAGCTTGTTTCTATATTCATTTTGGTCTAAGTTCATATTTTCTCCTTTTGTTGTATATTGTATGTATGAAGTTATTTTCACTAAGTAAATATTATTCTCTTAATATTTTGTGTTATTTCTCTATGTTTGCAAACATAGTATATGTTTTTTATGCTATTTATTTGTTTAAAATAAGAACTTGTAATGGTTTACTATGTTCGATTGATCCATATATATATTCACTTTTTTATTATTTTATTTGTATTGCTATCGCAATTTTACTTGTGATTGCATTATTAATAGAATTATTTTTGCGTAAATCCAAAAAGGATAACGAATTGTCTGTAAGTAAATATAAAGTTTTAAAAAACTTTATGTTAATTTTAGGCACTTTTAATTTTATTATTTTGTGTTTCGTGTTTTTTTATATTTTGAACTTTTTAATGGATATTACTGCAAGTATTGATTAAAAGCACACTTTTGCGTACATTTCTTTGTTAAATTCATCAATTGGATTGTTCATTTTTTGCTCCTTTCGTTTTATAATTGCTTTACTATGTTTGATAATTTTAAAAATTGTATTACTTCAAATCTAATATCTTTGTTTGGATATTTGATTTTCATAAGTTCTGTTATTTTTATATTTGGTATTCTCCCGACTTATAATTCTATAGAAGTTAATCATCAATATGTTTTTACAGAATCTGAAATTGCTTTTTATACTTATTTGTTAGTAATTTTAATTATATATTTATTTTTATTTTTACTATTTATTGGCTATTTTTTTGAAAGTTATTTTAAAAATTCAGGTAAAATAAAAACTTTAAAAATTTTAGAAACCTTCAATAAACAAAAAACTATATTATTTTGGTTAGGTTATTTTTTTATCTTTACTCCAATATATTACTTGACAGGAATGTTTATTTGGTTTTTAGCAATACTATTAAAGAATAATATTTAGCTAATCTTGTAGCTGAGTATATTTTATTGTTTAACTCATTAGTAAAATTGTTGTTTTTATCCGTTTTTATATTTTCTCCTTTTGTTGTATATTGTTCAAATGAAGTTATTTTCATTAAGTAAAGATTATTCTCAAGAAAAAGGGAGCGGGTAGAAGCTCCCTGTGTGTGTTGGATATGCTAAGTGTTTTGCATATTTTCTGCCGGCATAGTCTGAGTTAATAAAAAATGATTTACGTTTTCTATTCCATATTGTTCTAATGCAAATTTAAAACATTCAATCCAGTTTATTTGTTGATTTACACTCGGAACTTCTGCAAAAGATTTAACCACGTCAAAAAGTTCTTTTGAACGAGTTTTACGTTCTAATGTCGCTTTCCTGTCCCCGTAACGATAAATATAAGTCGCGTTTCTAACTGTGTCATCAATCTCCATAAACATAGGATTTCCATGTTCGTTTATGCAAATTAATTCTCTGCCAAGTTTGAAGTTCGCAATAATTTCCGCAGTTTTTTCTACCATTGGAATAATAAGTTTGCGATTAATGGCGTCTAACATCATATTTAATCTCGCTGTTTGACCAGATACTGAATAAGTCAACTCGGTTGCTGTTCGAGCTTCATTTTGAATATTTCCAGTCATATTTTTGAAAATACCTGTTGCGCTTTCTGTTGTACTTTTAAAGTAATTTAAGAAGTCCCACCCATGTAAAGCATTCTCAAAATTCAATGGAACTGGTGCTTGTGGCATTAGAGCTGAATCATATTCAATAATTTTCCCTGGACTAACAACTTGTTCTCCTTTAAAACAACCCTTGGGTGCTAAATATGGTGGATTCATCATTAAAGATAAAGCGTCAAGTTGTTTGTTCAAAATCGTTGAGGAAATATTGTTCATAATGATTGCAACCTTCAAAGGCGAAATCCCACGCTCTGTTTCTGGATTTCTAATGATGTTTGCATATATAAAAGGGTTTATTATAAATGGATTATCTTCCATTCGGATAATTTCTTTTCTGCCTGCAACAACAATAATTTGATTTTTTAAAATTTCACCGCTTTGAAGTTCTATATCACCCCAATATTCTAAAATCTCACATTTATTATCGTCAACAGCTTTATCTGCTGTCGAATTTTTAGATTTTTTATTGTTAATTAATTGTTTTAAATTTTCTAATTTTTCTTCTGTTAAAAGATTATTCGATTTATCTGACGCAATGTCGTGTATCGTTGAATAAATTCTGTAAACTTTTGCACAAGATTCCCAATTATCCTTGTTGTTTTTATCGAAAACAAAGTCTTCTGGCTTGATGAATTTTACTTTTGCGTTGTCATAAACAACTTTTTCTTCTATTACAAACCCAGTTTCTGTCGGATTAATAAGTTGTTCTTCTATTGTTTGGGGGCGTCTTATTGTTTTAGTTTTAGTTTGCCAACCTACAAAAAGCGTGCTTTCTCCTGTTTCAACAATTGAATCAATCATTTTTTCAATTTCTTCTTCAAGATGCATTTCTTCAAAAGTATTCACAAGCATTGCTTTTTGACGATTTGCTAACAACTGTGTTTGCGGAGTTTTACCTGAAACGTCAAACATTGCATCTGGGTGCGAATATAAATTTTCGCTGATATGCGCTTTTAAAGTTTGAGAAAGTTCATATATATCAGGTAATTGAATTTTTGTATTCCATTCGTTTACAGAAGGAACATTGTTTGAATAAATCGAACTTTTTACAAGTTTTATATCGCTAAGTTGTCCGCGTCTGGCATCGTCCATTTCATCATATTTAGTTATGATTTTTGTCTTTAAAAATTCTAGTTCATTGTTTAAGTTTTTGTTGATATCTGTTTTCATTGTTACCTCTTTTGTGTTATTGAATATACTTTTATGTCTTGTAATTTCCCATTTTTAAGCGTTTCTGATTTTAACTCCGCTTCAAATTTAAAGCCTGCTGTTTTAAGGATTTTTGTTGTTTTTACATTTTCTTTAAATACTAGTGCTTTTAATTTTTTGAAATTTAATTTTTTGAAACAATAGCGAATGAATTTAATCGCTGATTTTTTTGTAAAATCTCCCCAATATTCCTTTTTGAAGGCTGTTGTGATTTCCGCAGAATGCATTTTGTCTTTACTTCCAATAATGTTTTCAAGAAACACAAATCCAGCGAAATTGTCATTATCAAGAATTACCCAAAAAAATGGAGATGTTCTTTCGATTAGGTTTATTATCTCATCTAAAATATTGTCAAAATCAGCGTAATCGTCGCTTAAATAACAGTAATATTTTTTATAAAGATGATAAATCTTTTCTAAAAATTGAAGATTTTTATATTTTTTTTCTGTTCTGTTTATACTTACTTTTACAAATTTAATCATTTCTTGACATTTACCTTTGCTATTAATAAAATATTTTTATAAAAAAGAAGGAGCATTTTAATGAGCAACGAAGAATTAATAATGTCGCAATATCGTCTTTATTCAGAGCAAAAAGAAAAATTTGTCGATAGAGCTTTTATGACGAATAAATTTTATATGATTTTAATTTTAATATTATTCTTTTTAGTTTTTATTACTCAAAATTTTGCACTTGGCAGACTTTCTGCTCCTTGTGTATTTTGTATTTCAGGTATGATAAGTTGCGCCTTGTGGTGGCTGAATGTCGATTCTTACAATTGCCTTATCAAGATTAAATTCTCTAAAGTGCTTGAAGAAATCGAAAAACAACTTCCTTATCAACCTTATGCAATGGAATATAAAGCAATTAAAGATTACAGAAAGAATAAAAAAGGCTTTTTGTTTAGTGATATACAAAAAATGTTTGCAATCGTAGCGTTTTTGTTATTCTTTATCCTACTTTTAATTGACAGTATTCCTAAATTTGTTAATGTTGGATTGTAATTTCTGTATATTCAAATTTTACAAACGCATTGTCCGTTGAAAATACTTCAATTTCACCATCTTGAAGTTTCTTACGTGTTGCTTCATCAAGTCCTAAAAGGGATTCCGCTTGAATGCCGTTGATGTAGCTTATTGTGTTGTTATTTTTGTTGAATTTTTTAAAAATTGTATTTCTGCTAAAGATACTATTTTTAGGTATTTTTTTTATATCAAAAACTCGATGTTTTTCTGATTTTTGAATTATTTTGGAAAAAACATTTGTCATTTCTTCTTTCATTTTTATTTTAATCAATTCATCAAGATTTTTTCCTGATATAAGTGCGTCTTCGATTAGTTGTTTTTTATTGTTCATTTCTTCTCCTTTTAAATTTTATTGTCATTAAGATTACTAATTGTAATAATTTTGGCCTCAATGCCCTCTTGTTCTGGGGGTTTGCCGTATAGATATTTCCATAAGCTGTCGATAGCTTTTAGCGCAGAACTTGTATCGCGTAATTTCTTTTTACCAGTAAAGTTCCCGTCTTTGTCAGTAATTTCTTCTTCTTCAAGACTAAATTCTGCAATCTGAAGTAATTTTTTTACAACGTATCCTTTTGTTATGTTTAAAGCGTTAACACGTTGTTTTAACTGAAAATTTAATTCCTTGACTATATAGTCTTTAGAAAGAATTTTTTCGGCAACTTTTGATAGGTTTTTTTCTTTGTAACCAGCTTTTTTTACTGCGTTTTCGCCATCTAATGTTTTTATGTATTCAGTTATAAATTTTTTTTCTTGTAGTGTAAGTTTTTCCATATTGTTAAGAACTCTTAATATATTTGCCTGAATTATCAGAATAGCCTATTATAGTTATGCTATTTATATTTCGGCTAGTGTAAAATCTTATTAATAGGCAGAATATTTTCCGCCTATTTTTTTATTGTTAAAATCTTTGTATTACGATATTTGGGTGTTGTTGAGCATCTGTACAAAGTTTTGAGCGCATTGAAGCCAGATTTTCCTTGTACATACTTAACCAGTAGCTAAATTTGCTATACTGTGGGTTTGCCTTCATTTTCATACATGTTCCGTAAACCAATAATGGTTCTACAAATGGTTCTGGGATTAAAGAAACGTCTGTTTCGTATTCAAGTCGGGCTTTTTCTTTATTATCACTAGTTTTTGCAAAATCATTTGTATAATAAACAATTTCTATTGTTTTATCTTGTTGATACTTTGGCAATAATAATTTATCATTCAAAACGCTATATTTTTCTGTATTGATATTTTTATTTAATAAAAAACCTTCAAAATCAGAAGTATAAGTAAGTTTTTTGTTATCAATGTAGAGAGTGTTTATTTTTCCATTAATTGTGTTTTCGATTTCAGCTGTATTTTTAGGTAACTTTAGTTGAGTTTTTCTTAATAAAAAATTCCAATTATCAAAAGTGCAAATTTCAGCATTAATAATATTTATAATATTTTTAATTTTTGCGTGGTCATTTTTGATTAATTCTTCAAAAGTTCGAACTCTTTTGTAATTAAGTTCCATTAAGCATTTGTTAATAATTTCAAGATAGTTCATTGTGTTTCCTTGTCTGTTTTGAATTTCCAAGCGGTACAAAATTAGTGTACCGCCTGAAAATAAGTGCTATTTTATTAGTCCTTTTTTGACTTGTTCCATAATGAGTTTTTCATTTTTTAAAAACTCGGCACTTGTCATATTACCGATTTGCTCACGCGTAAACGGAAGAAGATTTTTTGCCTCGCTGGTTGAATTTTGAGCATTTGCTTTTAATTTTTCTTTAGCTTGCAAATTAGCTTTTTCTAAATTTTGTTCGTGCGCTACTTTCTTTAAATATCTTTCTATCGCTGATTTTTCAACTTGTTCAACAATTTTTGAGATTTTAGAAAGTTCATCTTTATCAAACTGAATTTCATCAGAGTTAAGATATTTAAAAATTTCATTACGTCCGTCAACCTTAAAGAAATCAGGATTTTCTTTTTCAAATTCAATAAAAGCCGTTTTCTTATTCAAAACTTCTTGAGGTTCAGTAGTTTCTACAAACTTTTGTTGTGTATTACTGTCCAGCGCCGCCTTAATTATCTGGTTCAATAAATTTTGTCCTTGCTGTCTGTTTGAAACTCCTGTATTTAAAAGTTGTTGTAGAGTTTGTAAATTAACTTTAAAATCCTCTTTTTGTGGCGTTTTTTCACAAGAATTGATTTTAGTATCAAGTTTTTGTTCAATCTGAGCTTTTAGATTTTGGTCATTTTCTTGATTTTCTTCAACATTTTTTGAAACTTCGGTTTGTTCGGTTAAAGATGTTGTTTTTTCTTCTTTTTCTAACATTTTAATTCTCCTCGTTCCTTATTGATTTCATATAGGTTACAGCTATTTCGATTGACTGATCGATAAATTGTGTTAAAAGGAGAATTACAATCGGTTTTATCGGTGCAGGTATTGTTAAACGATTAACAATAAACGAAATAGCTGCGTTTTTCTTTTCTTTGCCAGAGTTGCTGGCAAGTGCGTTTTCTGCAAAATTAACTGCAGAGTATGAAAGTTCTGTAATATTTTCTTTTAATTTTTTAAACATAGTTTTTCCTTTAAATAGAAAGGCGCGAAGCGCAGCTTCGCGCCTTATCGGGGTAAATTCAAATAATCAAGCCAGAAGGTTTATTAATTTCCTTCAGTTGGAGTTGTAATAACTTCTTGAGTTACAGCAGGGTCTTGAACAACCATTTTTGCAAGAGCTTTTGGTTGTACAGTTTTTGCACCATATAAATACAAGCCTCTAACTAAATCAGCGAAAGAGTCTTTATCTCTAAGGCTTTCAATTTTTGCAAGTTGTGATGCAAATGTGATAGCGTCATTTGTACCAGCTAGAACATAGAATAAGCCAGATGCTGATGTTAAGTTTGTGCTAACTAATACGTCCATGCCTGCAATTCGACCGATAGAGCCTTCTCTTAATGTTTTGTCTGCTACGTTATGAGCGCTAATAAATTCATTACTTTGTAATAAATATGATTCAATTGTTGGGTTAATAACGACCCAAGGTGATTTTTCACCAGTTAAAGCATTTGAATTTTTTAATTTCAAAGCTAGTTCAACGAATTTTGAGTAGATAGTTGATTTATCAAGAGTAATAGCTTTTTCTTCTGAACCGACAATATTATCTCTATCAACTTCTGTATGCATACCTAACAAGAAAGAATCTTGAACTTCCTCGATTGCTTTTTTCGCATTACCAAGGTGTGCTGACATAATGTCTTGATTTGCTTGAGCTTGAGCAACATCATTAATTTTAAATGCAAAATATTTCTTTTGGTCAATAACTAAATCAGTTGAAGTTGGAGTAAGTTCGCTATAAGACAAGTTATCAGAGCCAACTGTTGAAATTGTTACGTTTGCTGGTGTAATGATTTTAACCTTGTCGCCTTGATTTTGGATATCGCCTTCATAATTTCTATTAACGCATTGCATCATTACGCAATTTTTTTCAAGCATTGCGTTTAATTTTTTGCTCCAAATTTCAGGGATAAATGCGGAATATGCATTACCTGTTGTTTGTTGTGTTGTTGTTTCGTCTGACATTTTCTTCTTTCCTTTCTGTTTTTGGGGTGTGTAATGTTGTTGAAGACTAATCTTCTTTAAAAACTTCCTTAAACTCAATTCCAATGATTGCAGCGTTATGTTCTTCTGAATTTCCTTCTACGCAAAGTTGTATAGCATAATTTGCTTCTGAAATTTCTGCTTTATACATACTTTCTACGTCTATTGCCCAAATTGCTTCATCATTGTCTTTCGGCCAAGTATCGTTTGATGGGATTATTGAATTTTCCTTGTGCCATACAAGGTTTTCAAAATTTGATGAGTAGATTTCTTCCTTATCGTCTTGATTTTCGCTATCATAATTTTTGAATACCGAAAAGTTAAATTTATTTTCATAACTTTCGTCAAGAATAAAGTAAAATTCGTCAATTGTTTTTCTGACTGTTGGGTCGCCAAGTGATAAAAATGGTGATTTCCAACTAAATTCTATTGCTTTTCCGTTAAAAGTGTTTCCAATTTCTTCCTGATAAATATTCCCTTTATCATCTGATGTGTAAATACTGTCCTTAAATACACAGGCTGAGGTTATATTTTGTGGTAAAACCCTTTTGTACCACGCTTTATTTAAAATATCGTTTATCCAAATTGTGTGAAAATATTTGCTATTTACGTAAGGAATAAAATACCAAACCTGATTTTTTGTTTCGTGATTTAGCGCAAGGATTTTATTTGCGCGACTTCTATCAAACTTTTTAAATTCTTCTTTTATTTTTGTTGTTATTTCACTACCAAGAGTAATTTGATTTAGCTCACCAACTTCAAGTGTATAAATTCCAGAAGTGAAAAAATACTGTTTGTTGTTTACATTAACAATACTTTTGGCTGAATAAGAACCTTTGTCTGCAAATTGAGTTATGGCAAAATCGCTAGGAGATGTACCGCTTAACAGATAAACGCTTTTTTCTTTGTAAATAGCTAAATAGTCCTTATATGCTTTTAATGCCACTATGTCATCTGTATTTGTGTGAAAATCCTTTATGTAACCCGCGTCATTTTCAGTTGTAAAATCTGTGTAACTTCCAAGTGCAGAAAAATATATTGTAGAGCCTTTTGCTACCCAAACTCGCCCTTTGTAGATTGCAACAATATTAGAATAAACATCTTCGTTGTTACCGTCTTTGAGTTCGCAATCAATTATTTCATTTTCATCATTGTTTTTAACAAAAAACATTTTATCCAGATTACTACTAACAAGAGTTCCGTTTAAAAAGTCCGTAAATGTTATCTCTTGCGCATTGAGAGTTTTATTTATTAATGTTATTTGTTTTGATTTTTCATCAAAAATGTATAATTTGCCAGTTTTTGTAGCAATTAAAAGTTTATAATTATTTCTGTGTTTTAGTTGATGAAGGGCTGTAATTTCTTCTTCGGTTGGAATTTGAGCCTTTAACATATTTCCCTTTTGTCTGATTATTCCTTTATTTTGAAAAATTTCTACATTTTGGGAATCTGCCCAATATATATTTTTAGTATTAAGTCCAAGTTCTGTCTTTGTTGTAGATTGATTTATTCCACCTGATAGATTGTAGTAAAAAGTTTCCATTTATATCTCCTGAGCTTTTTTATTTTGTTGATACCATTTGATTTTTGAGCGAATAAAATTACCGACATCGTCTGCTTCTACCCAAGAATACGGGGGTAAAAAATTGATATCTATTTTTCCTGCACTACTTGTTTTTGGGTGAGATTTCCCAAATTCATAATGTGTCATTACTCCTGTTGGATTAATTGGAATATTGTATGTTGTTGCAAGGTTTGCGCAAAGTTGCATAGCCGTTTCAAATTGTATTTTTGTAATAGGATATGCTCCTAAATTCTGCCTGTTTTTGTAACCCCACATTCCACATAGGGCTACCCCTACTGAACCTGTATTTCCACCACCTGTATGTGGAGCGTACATGCCAGCCTTGCAAATTTCGTTTGCTAGAGGCTTAAATTTCCCTGCGTAAATTTTTCCAATATTGTCAATTAGATAGTGATAGCATTCTTTTTCATGCTGATTAGGAACAGGCCCTCCGGCTGTCCAATGGATAATAATTCTTTTCATTTGCGTAAAATCCTTAAAGTTTTTCGTATTCTCTTACATAAGTTGCAATCATTGCTAATCTATTTCTTGCGTGAAGTTTATACATAGTTCTTTCTACATAAGTCTGAACAGTTCGGCTAGAAATATTCATAATTTTAGAAATTTCTTTATCCATGTAGCCAAGACATAATAATTTAACAACTTCTTTTTCACGTAATGATAATCCCATTGATGCTTCCTTAAAATACGTATTATTTACATGCTACATGATAAAATTTTAAAAATTCTATATATATACTTTTAAATGTGTTCATTTTTAGCTAATGTTTTTGTTTTGATTAACAGCTTTTTAATTCTCCTTTTGTATATTTTTTTTGTTTGGTTGTGATAGTCATTTTGTTTTTCAACCTTGTGATTTTATTATATAATTTTCTCTTTTCGATTTAGTCCGTATTTTTACGTACGTAAATTTACGTACGTAAAAATACGTCCGTAATATTACGGACAAAAACTTTAACTAAAAACCCTAAAACCCTTGTAAATATTAAATTTATAATTTTCAGAATTTTTAAATAAAATTTTTTATAAATTTTTAGGCTAAAAATTTATTTTTTGGCAAAATTTAAGAATTTATCTGAATTTTAGGTCAATTTACATTTGTTAATAAATTAGAAAAGATTTATTACCCCTGTTAAGAATTTTTGTAGTATCCTAATTATAAGTCTATTATTCAAATTTAAGAATGAAGGGATATATGAGTAACGAAGTTAACTATGATTTGATGTCAAAGGAAGAAGCTAAGGAATATTTTGATAAGAATTACAATATCGGATATGTAGACGAAACTTTGCCTACACCTTCAAATAACTTAATTTTCCAACACTATATTTCATCTTGCTTAGTGTATGGGATTGCAACTCTTATATTTTTGTTTAACCCATATTTTACTGAAGTTTTGCAAAAAATATCTATATTTAGAGAAATCATAACTTATACATATTTGTCATACATTCTACTTGCACCAATATTTTTATTTTGGTTAAGACCAAGAAGCTTGTATGTTTCACATAGCTTTGAGGTGGTAAATTATTTTTTAAAACTTATAAAAAGAGAAGGTTTAAAAAAAGATGCAACTTCCACCGAATTTTTGAATTGGTTAACTCCTAATTATCGTCAAAAACAAGCATTAATGCTGTTTTGCATAAAATTCTATTTTGGACCACAATTGTGCGCATGGTTCTATTCTCACTTACAAACTGGAACTTCTAATCTTGATGCACTTATAAGATACAACAACCTTGTAGTTGCAAGCGGAAGTTCATTTATGGATTGCATAAGAACTTTTTCAGATAAATTAGCTTATTATAGAAGTTATGCATATATTGCATTAATCGGATTTTTATATTTTATAGATACTTTTGTTTTCGCAATTGGGTATTGCACAGAACTTCCATTCTTAAAAAACAAAATCAGAACAGTAGAAATCAGCCCTTTTGGTATTTTTATCTGTTTATGTTGTTATCCGCCATTTAGTTCGGTAGCAGTACAATTTATACCATATTCTCATGCAGAAGCTCTTTATGGAGTTAACAATAATAATTCTTTAATAATATGGGGAATTTACTTAACTGCATTAATTTTAATTGCCTTGTATGTTTCAGCTTCAGTCGCATTGTTTACAAAGGCAAGTAATTTAACAAACCGTGGGATTGTAACTTGTTTTCCATACAATATTATAAGACACCCAGCCTATGTAACAAAGGTTTTGGCGTGGTATGTTGGCGGTATTTTTATTGTAAAATATATGTTCCAACATAATTTATTTTTGCAACTTCTATTTTATGTAATGGGTGCCATCACTTGGACAATTATTTACTATTTCAGAGCTATGACAGAAGAACGACATTTGTCTTTAGACCCAGATTATCGAGAATATTGCAAAAAGGTTAAATATAAATTTATTCCAAAAGTGTGGTAAAATTTTTATTCTTTTAAATCAAGTTCACAACACAATTGGCAAGCACCAAAAACTTTAGATATTTTAAGATTTTTTCTAAAGCAACAGTAATGAGGCTTGTTAAAAATTTCTTTGATTGATTGTTCTCTCACATTACCCATTTTTTGAGAAAGACAAGGGTATAAGTTGCCTTCTGGGGTTATAAAAGTATTTGAGAATGGGAATTTACAAGGTTTATAAATTTCAGAAACTGGTTTATTTTCGTGATTAAAAAAGTTTTCAATTGAAATAATAGGATTTTTACAATTTTCAAATTTTGGAGAAAATCTTATCTTTGTTTTTTTATTTTTGCTTAAACTTTCAATTTCCTTGTAAACCTCTTTAAAATGCTCCATATCAAAGTATTTTTCAATAGGATATTGTGCGTTAAATTCTGGCATGAAGCTATCAAATAGTACAGAATTTTGTTTTAGATTGTTATTACGTAAAAACGATAGCGAAAAGAACTCAAAATTCATATCATCGCAAAGTTTATATAATTTAGGCAAATCGTCTAAATTATTTTCAAGCACAATTGTTTTAATATCAATCATCGGACGTTTTTTATGAGAATTTAATTTTTCTAAATTATTTATAATTTTGTCAAAAATCCCAGCTTGACCTCTATTTCTATCGTGATTTTCGCCATAACCGTCTAAAGAAACAGAAAGAAGTAGCATATTTGTTTTAATGAAGGCTTGAATTATTTCATCATTAATTAAAATGCCATTTGAAACGACATTAACTTTACCAAAAGTTTTTTTACAGGCTTTTTCTAAAATTTGTATAAAATCCTTCCTAATAAGCGGTTCTCCGCCAACAAGAGTAATGAACGCATAAAACGGGATTTGATTTATAACATCAAACCATTCTTGAGTAGAAAGCTCCTTTTTGTTTCTGTCATTTCCAACGTAGCAATATGGGCATTGTAAATTACATCTGTAAGTTAATTCAAAAAAATACCTTAAAGGCATTAAAGCCTTGCCGTATTTGGAATTATAAGCAGGTAGAGCATATAAATTTCTAAAAGTATCAAAAAGTTTTGAATAATTTAGCATACAATTAATTATATCTTAAAAACGCTACTTTTACATAAATTTTGTTTAGGTTAAAATTTAATTATGGATAAGTTAACGATAAAAATACGTCCAATGTCAAAAGCTGATATTGACGGGATTATAGCGATTGAAGAAGTTACTTATGGCGAGCATCATTGGTCAAGAGATTCTTTTTATTCAGAATTAAGCAATAATTTAGCAAGATATTTTTGCGCTTTTAGTGAAAGTGATGAACTTCTTGGATATGCAGGAAGTTGGCTTATTGTAGATGAAGCTCACATTACAAATATTGCGGTAAAGCCTGAATATAGAGGTAACAAAATAGGTGAAGCTTTATTAGTTGAAGTTTTTGAAGCCTGCTATAAGGAAATGGTTAAATACGTAACGTTAGAGGTTAGAGTTAGCAATACTCCTGCAATTGGGCTTTATGAAAAATACTCCTTCAAATCTCTAGGCACTCGAAAAGGTTATTACCAAAATAATAACGAGGACGCATTAATTATGTGGACAGAAAACATTTTTTGGGATAAATTTAAAGAAAAATACAACGAAAATATTGTAAATTTAAAAGAACGCATTGAAGTTATAAAATGAAAATAGAAAAACCAGACATAGTAAAAAAAGAAAATGTTTTTAAGTATAAAGGTGAACCCGTAAAAATGACACTGGGCACAGTTATATTAACTTGTCTTTGCGTATTTATGATTATTATTGCGACATTTACACAAATTTCGTTTACTCATTTTATTATTCCAGTAGATTTTATGACGTATTTATCAGGTGATAGTACTGGAGTTGATGTAAAACAGCATTTTTTCAAGTATTACAGATATATTCCACAAATTCCAGTAATAGTATTTGTTGCCGCATTATTGGGTAAAATTTTTGGCACAATTGCGGTGCTTGTATATATTGCGATTGGTTTATTTGTATATCCAGTATTTGCCTTAGGTGGCGGACCAAAATATCTATTAGACTTTAACTTTGGCTACATTTTAGCATATATTCCAGCGGTATTTTTCGCAGCTTCAATTTTAAAGAATGGTTTTTCGTTTAAAAATATAATGCAAGCCTCGTTTGTTTCAGTTTTAACTATTCATATTATCGGTATTTTATATACGTTATTTATTGGTACAATAAGTCAGTCTTCAAATGCTATTTTAATAGGCTGGATTATAGCTCAAAGTGGTACAAAAATTTTGTACGATTTTATGTTTAGTGTAATTTCTATTATCTGCGCAAGCCTAACTAAACGATTTTTGTGGATTACAATGTGTTAAAAACTGTTAAAAATAATTTTTTTTAATAGCAAATTATTTTTTTATAAACTATAATACAGATGTGTGTGCTAATTTTTTAAAAATAAGGAGAAGAAGACAATGACATCAGCAGATTCAAATGCTAAAGGCTCAGAAGAATACGAGGACGAATTTGATGAGTATTTAAAAACTCAATGTATGAAAACAACGTTTAATGGATTAGAGCTTGAATCATTTACGTGGTACACAAAAATGTTAGGAGTTAAATAGACTCAATAAAAAAAGAGGTAAATACCTCTTTTTTTATTGACTTTATGAAAAAAATCTGATACGATAAAGTTCAACTTACAAAAAAAAGGGAGCAATAATGAAAAAATTTAGTGAAAAAGCATTCACGTTAGCAGAAACACTTTTAGTTTTAGGTATAATAGGTGTTGTTGCAGCTTTAACTCTGCCATCTTTAACAAATGATACTAATAATAAAGATAAAGTTGTTAAGTTAAAAAAAGCGTATTCTGTTTTAGAAGCCTCTTATGGCAGAATGACTGGTAATTACGGGCTTTTAGATGAATGGTCAGAAATTGATACGGAAACAATTTCAAAGAGAATGACAGCTTCAATGCAGTTATCTAAAAATTGTGAAATGAAGGCTGATGATTCTTGTTTCGCAGAAGGTGCAAAAATTGAGGGTATAGGTGGAATAACTAATGTTAAATCGACAGATGTTGCTAAAGTTATGACCGCAGATGGCTACTCTTTTGCCTTTTTAATAGAACAAACAGATGATAAAGATTGTAATTTGGATATAACTGGTGATGATTCTTCAATGCCAGCTTCATTAAAAAAGGTTTGTGGAGTTGTAATGGTTGATGTTACTGGTGCAGGAAGAAGTAAATCAGTTCAAGGTAAAGATTTATTTGAGTTTTATATAACAAAAGAAGGTATTTATCCAGTAGGTACTGAAAATGATGATTTCTTTAAGTGGGAAGAAGATTGTATGAACACAAAGGGCGGTTCTGCATGTACAGCTTGGGCTATATATAATGGCAACTTAGATTATTTAAAACTTGATGAAACAGGTAAATGTGGCGGTAAAACCTTAGATTGGTCTGACCCTAAAAAAACTTATTGCGATTAAGTTTTAAAACTTAAAAATATTTTCACAGATAGCTGACTCAATTCCATAAGGGATAGTCAGCTTATCTTTTGCGTGAGTAATTTTAAATCCACCAAGTGTAGGAACATTTAGCTCTTGCACGATTTCTTTAAAGAAATCTTCTAACCAAGTTTTATTTTCAATATCTAAAAATTCGCCTAAAATTAACCCTGAAATATTTTTTCTAAACTCAGTTATATTCAATAATTGAGTAAACATCTTATCAATTTTATAAACAGGTTCGTTTAAATCTTCTGTAAAAAATATAAAAGGTCTTTCAGGTATAAAGTCAAGCCCGCAAAGCGATACAATAGTTGAAAGATTTCCGCCAAAGGTTATTCCTGACGCGTTACCTTTTTGATAAATTGTTTTTGCCGTATATTCTTGTTGTTCATTAGAACTTACGGTATAAAAAAAAGAGTTCATTGTAAATTCACTTAAATTTTCAATTCCAAAATCACCCTGTATCATCGGCGCAGAAAAAGTTACCAATCCAGATTTTTTTAGAAACATAGCCGAAAGAGCTGTTACATCTGAATATCCTGCAAAAATTTTAGGATTATTTTTAATAAGTTCATAATCTATTTTGTTAATTAACCTGATAGCGCCATAGCCACCTCTAAGACAAATTATTGCGTCAATATTAGGGTCGGCAAAAAACGAATGTAAATCTTCAAGTCTTTCTTCATCGCTACCAGCTAAATAACGATTATTTTTTAAAATATTTTTACCTAAAGTTACTTTATAACCTTTGTTTTCTAAAAAATTCTTAGCTCTTAATATATTTTCGTTATTTTCTACACCCCCAGAAGGCGCAATTATACCGATGTTATCACCAATCTTTAAGTTTTTTGGTTTAATTAAATTCATAAACTTCTCATAACCCTTTTCTTAGGATATAATAATACCATGAACGAAAAATATATTCCTTTGTATAGAAAATACAGACCACAAATTTTAGAAGAAATAGTAGGGCAAGAACACGTTAAAAAAGCTCTGGCAAACGCTATAAACTTAAATAAGATATCGCATGCTTATTTGTTTACAGGACCACGAGGTACTGGTAAAACTTCAACTGCAAGAATTTTGGCAAAATCGCTTAACTGTGTTGATGGCCCAACCGTAAAACCTTGTGGAAAATGTGCAAGTTGTTTGGATATTATTAATTCAACGCCGATTGACGTAATTGAAATTGATGCAGCTAGTAATCGTTCGGTAAATGATGCGCAAAATATTTTAGAAAAAATTCAATATGCGCCAGTTAATGGCAAATACAAAATTTATATAATTGACGAAGTTCACATGTTGACTGTTCAAGCATTTAATGCACTATTAAAAACACTTGAAGAACCGCCAGAAAACGTAGTATTTATTCTTGCAACAACAGAAGTCCATAAAGTTTTAGACACAATAAAAAGTCGTTGCCAACGCTTTGATTTTAAACGTATTACAACTGATGATATAGCAAAACATTTAAAACATATTGCCGAATTGGAAAATATTAAAATAGAAGATGACGCAATAATGACAATTGCTAAAAACTCGGCTGGTGGAATGCGAGATAGCTTGGCATTGCTAGACCAATTAAGCGTGTTAGACATTGACCATGCAATTACAACTGATGATATAAACTCTTTATTAGGAAGAATTTCGTTTGAAGTTTTGAATAATTTAACAGATGCACTTGTCAATTCAAAATCAGATGTCGCGATTGAAATTCTTGAAAATATCTATAATTCAGGTAATGAACCTTCTCAAATTTTGTTGAATTTATTGAATTATTTGAAGAATTTATTAGTGGTAAAAAATTGCAGTTCAGAATTAATTCCAGAGCTTACACAAACAACGCAAGCTCAGTTGGAGGTTTTAAAAAAACAAGTTGAAAATTTAGAAACTCATCAAATAGTTTTCTTAATTGAAAGAACTTCTCATTATATAAATGAGTTAAAAATGTCAACAAATCCACATCTTTGGCTAGAAGTTGCGATGATTGATTTGGCTAATTTAACGGAAAATACAAAACTTGTTGATTTGCAAAACAGATTGTTGAAGTTAGAAACAGGTGAAACTCCACACGTTTCAGTTATGAGTTACAAAACGCCACCTTCTCCAGTTCAAAAACCTTCTATGAAGCCAGCTGGAGCGGGAATTTCGCAACAACCAGTTATCAAAAAAATTGAACCTCAAACAGAATTAATAACAAAAACACAATCTCAACAAGAAGTGCAAACGCCTCAAGTGCAAGATGAAAATCAGATAGAAAACGATTTTTCACCAGTACCAATGAGCGCACCAAAAGCTGAAAGTTCAAATGATTTACATAATTTATGGAAAACCCTGATTGAAACTGTTGAGAGCAAGGGTGTGCAAATGTTGTTGGCACAACAGGCAAAACCAGTTAAAATTACCCCTCAAGAGGTTATTTTAACTGCGAATATGATTTGGGTAAAAGGGTTAAATGATGACTCCAGAAAAAAAGAAATCATTTCTGCTATTGATAAAATGTTTGGACAAAAAAATTCAAACTTGTTAATCAGAGAACCTCAACCTTCTGATGCTAAAATTCAACAAGAAATGAACACTTCTGAAATTAAACATACATCAGAAATTGAACATGCACCTGAAACTCCAAAACAACAAGAAGTTCAAAAACCTTCTGAAATTATAAACTCAGAAGAAACTCAACAAAAAGAGAATACACAAGAAATATTTAAACCAACAGATACTCCTGAAATGGTTGAAGTTGTTGGAACTTTACCTGAAACAGAAAGCAGGAAAACTACTGATGATACGGCTTTATCGGATCAGGCAAAAATGGTTAAAGATTTATTTGACGGCAAAATTGTTGAATAATTAATTATTGTAAACATCTCTTAAAATAATGTTATGCATGTATAAAAATGGGGTACTTAAATAATATATCTTTGTTCCCATCCTTATACTTTCCTTTATCCTATGTTATTTGCCGATTATCGGCTACTTTTCATATTATAAATTGATTGTTTTAATATAAAAAATTTAATAAATTTACTCGCATTCATAGTCGTGCGATAAAGGCTTCAGATAGACTTTTAAAATTCTTGTGTACCGATGGTTTATCTGAAGTTTTTTATGCAAATTTATAATGCAACTTTTACGACAGCTTTTTTTACATAAGATGAAGTATTCACGCAGATTTGAGGCATGTGAACATCTTGTGGATATAGAATGATAAAGTCATTTTCTTTTAGGGTTAAAAAGTCTTGTGGCGCTTGGGTTTGCAAAAATTCTAAATCTTTTTCCGCACTATATGGTTCTAGGGTCGTAAATTCAGATATATCGCCTACGCCAATTTTTTCTTCGCCTTTAATAACAAATTGAATATCTGCATATTTTTTATGAGCTTCCCATTTGCCTTCGCTTAAAGGTTTTGAGTTGTAATCTTGAATATTAATATAAACTTCTTCACCATTAATTTGATATTTGCCATTTTCAAAATTAGTTAAATCGTTATTTTTTATATAATCTAATCCGATTTTCATATTTTTTGACAAATTTTCGTATATTTTCGTATATTTTAATGAGTTTTTTATCATAAATTTAGTATAACATGAAAAAATGGACAAAAAAAAGTATTATACATATCTTCTTTTAACCCAAAACAATACGTATTACTGCGGATACACTGACGATATCGAGCGTCGGTATAAAAATCATCTTTCAGGTTTGGGTGCAAAATACACAAAAGCAAATAAACCGCAAAAAATTGCATTTTTAGAACTTTTTGAAACAAAATCTGAAGCTATGAAAGAAGAATATAGGATTAAACATTTAACTCGCAAAGCGAAGGAAGATTTGGTCGAAAATTTTTCAAAAATGTTTCCAAAAATGTTTAATTTAGCAAATAAAATATCCTTTGAATATTTATAAATTTATTTTAAACTATCTGCTCCTGTAAGTTTTCCACCCTTGACTTTGTAAAATGGAATATATTTATGAACTCTATCAGAGCGAGAATCTTTTGAAGTATCATCTTTCTTCAACTCGTTAAAATTTCTTTTAATTTCTTTAACTTCTTCTTTGTACTCTTTTTTGAGTTGTTTTTTCTTTTCTTTTTCAATTCTTTTTTTGTCTTTTTCTTCTTGTTTTTCGTATTTTTCAGCAAGTTTTACTTCTGCTTCTACACTTTCTGGGTCAACAATACCGTCTTCTACAATTTTTAACCCAATTGTGCTTACGCTAATATTATCATCAGTTAAGGATTCCATGTGCGTTTGTTTTCCTATAACATCAATACTCCAAGTTCCCAGACATCTTGGCGGATTTCCAGCAAAAGCGTACGCTGCAACTAAAACTCGTGTCGGATTGTTTATATCAAAACCAAGAGGATAAATATCCCAGCGAAATTCTTTCAAATCCAGATTTTTTGTGGTTCTCCAGTAATATCTAATTGCTTCTCTGATTTCATTTAATTTGGTTGCTTTTTTTGTCATAAAATCATAAATAATTAGTTCAGTTTGCCAAATTCCGTCTTCAGCATTTCCTGTTTTTTCTTTTATTATTGCAAAACGTGCGTCTGCTGAAAAATCAACAGGTGTAAGAGTTCTAAATGTTCCGTACTCTATGAGAGTTCTGTCAGTTGAAACAATTGGTTTTATACTTTTTGCCGCAAAATTAGCTTTGATAACCTTTTCAACATCAGGCATACCTTTCCTTAACGGTATTGTATAAATATCGCAGTCTGTTGATTTCGTTTTAGTATAATAACTGACAATCGGAATTAACATTAAGCTAACATCTGGAGAAATAAGCCCAGGCATTACTTCTTGCTTATCAAAATGAACTTTTCTGTGAAGATTTAATTCAACTGTTCCAGGGGGATTATTGTATCGCACAAGTTTGTAATGCGGTTGTGGCACATATTTCATCTTGCTGTCTTTAACTTTTGGAACAAAATCTCCATCACCTTGAGATTTATCTTTTGCGGCAGATTTTTTTTCGTATTCTTCAACAGTCATATAGCCAGATTCTGGCATAAGTTTTTTTTCATACCGAACTTTTGCTTCGTCTTGATAAACTTTACTGCGGTAATCCCATTCGCTATTATTTAAAGCATAACAAGAGCTTACTCCTGTTAACTGAAGTATTATTAAAGATATCAAAATACGCTTAAACATAATTAAACTAAGCCTTTTTCTAAGGCTAAAGTAACAGCTTTGGTTCTTTTGGAAACACATAATTTTTGTAAAATACTGTGTACGTGGGCTTTAGCAGTAGATTTAGTAATAATACATCTTTCTGCAATTTGTGGATTTGATAACCCTTCAACCATTAGTGCTAAAATTTCCATTTCGCGTTCTGTTAATCCATAAATATTTTTGCCGTCTGCATAGTTAATCTCGCCAGTCGGAGTTGTGTTATTTATTCTGTTGTTGCGTTGAATATTTGATAAAACAATTCTTGCAATTTGAGGGTCAAGCCAGCCAGTACCCTCTGATACAGATTTTATAGCACGTTCTGTTTGTTCTGCGTTTGCACCCTTCATAATATAACCATTTGCTCCAGCCTCAAAAGCAGAAAGAACATCATCTTCATTATCTCTTGATGTAAACATTAAAACTTTAATTTCAGGATTTGTTTCTTTAATTCTTTTTGTTGCTTCAATTCCGTCAATTTCAGGTAAGCCAATATCCATTAAAACAACGTCTGGTAGTAAGTTTTGAGCTTTTCTTACACCTTCTAAACCATCTTGAGCCTCGCCGATTAAATCAATATCGCCTATTTTTTCCAAAACAAGAGAAAGTCCCATTCTTACCATTAAGTGATCTTCAACAATAAGTACCTTTACGTTAGACATTATACTGTTAACCTTTCTTTTGTCGGATTTGCTACTACGTTAGTTAATATGAACGAAAATTCGCTACCTTGATTTATTTTGCTTTCTAACCAAATTTTTCCACCATGAGCTTCAATAATTTGTCTTGAAAGATACAAGCCTAAACCTGTTCCAGTCGAACGTTTTCGACTAGTTCCTTGAGAGAAACGCTTAAACAAATGCGGAATATCTTCTTTTGGAATACCGTTTCCTGTATCTGAAACAGAGAATAAGAAATCTCCGGATTGTTCCTTGACCATAACTTCTATTTTACCATGTGGATTTGTGTAGTTTACAGCATTTCCGCACAAATTAGCAATTACGCGTCCTATCTCTTGTCTGTCAGCGGTTATTAACAAATCGTCTGGAGCTTCAAAGTTTACAATAAATTCAATATCTTTTTTGTCTGCAAGAGGTTTTAACTCGTTGTATCGTTGCATAATAAGTTCTTTAGCGTTGAAGTTACTTTTTACTAATTCAACTTTTCCTGCATCAAATTTATAAACAGTTAATAAACTATTTACTAGCCCTAAAAGTCCTTCGTTATTAGATTTCATTGTTGATAACAACATTTGTTGCCTGTCGTTCAAATCTCCAACTGTTCCATCTAAGAAAAAGTCTAAGGTCTGAATTGCAGCGGTTAAAGGAGTCCTCATATCGTGAGTTAAGGTTGCAATAAAATCATCTCTTAATCTGTCTGTTTCTTTCTGAACGCTTACATCTCTGATTACACCTACAAATTTTTGAGAATTTTCCGTATTTTCATCTGTTTCAATAATCGCAAAATTAACTTCTACGGGAATTTGCTTTTCACTTAATGCATTTGTTATACAACAATCTCTAAGTACAGCTTCACCTTCGTCAATACATAAATTCAAAGTTTCAGCTAGATTTCCGCCAAAAAGTATCGTTGAAAGTTTTGTGCCAATTAAATTAGTTTCACATAAACCTGAAAGATTTTCTGTTGCAGGGTTCAATTGCTCGATTTTTCCGTCTTTATCAATAATAATGATACCGTCAGCACAATTTGTTACAATACTTTGAAGTTTTGAATGTGCCTGAATTAAATCAGCAGTTTTTTCCGCAACTAAATCTTCCAAGTTATGAGAATACTTTTCAAGTTGCTTCTTTGCAATTTCTAGTTCGTTGATTTTTTCATGTAATCTGTCCAGCAAGTTACTTCTTTCAATTCCATTTTGGATATTTATTATCAAATCATCGTTATCCCAAGGTTTTTCGATGTATTTGTATAAACCGATTTCATTAATCGCTCTAATTGCGTTTTCCTTATCGGCATATCCTGTCAAAAGTATCTTACTAACATCAGGGTAAAGTTCTTTCGCTTTAGTTAAAAACTCCAAACCATTCATATCAGGCATCATAAAATCTGATATTATGATATCAGGTTTGTTGTTTTTTAAAAATTCAATCGCCTCAACAGGGTTGTTAAACGCCACGCAATTAGTGAACCCTTCTAATTTTAAAAGAGTTTTAAATGCTGACGTTACCATTTGTTCGTCATCTACGACAACTATCAATCCACTTTTCATAGCAATATGATACAGCATTTTTTGTTCCATGACAATTTCTTAACAAAGATTAAAATATTTGCCATGATTTGAATTTCATGAACCGCTAAAAGCATGTTCGGGGCTAACTTTGAGCATGTTTACAAATTGTTTATTCTTGTTAACGGCCAAATTATTGTAATTGCTCTGCCGATAATTCTTTCTTTTGGTAAAAAACCCCAATAACGGCTATCTTGAGAGTTTCCTCTGTTGTCGCCCATCATAAAATATTCGCCTTCAGGCACAACCATTGGTCCACAGTGCATTTCGTAAGTGCAGTCGTTATAGTCGTATTTGCTTTTTATATAAGGTTCGTTAAGCGGTTTATCGTTGATATAAACGGTAAATGCACCGTCTTCTTTCGCTTTTTTGATTTCTATTTTGTCCCCGGGCATTCCGACAATACGTTTGATAAATGCTATATCTGAACAGAAAAATCCTGTTAAACGTTTAAATACTTTGAGCGGAGTTGCTTCAAGTTTAACCATTGGCGGGTAAAATACGATAACGTCGCCTCGTTGAGGTTCTCTATAAAATCTTGAAACCCTTTCCACTACAATTCTATCGCCCTCAATAAGAGTTGGATTCATTGATGCTGACGGAATCCAGCGGATTTCTCCGATAAAGAATTTGATGATAATAACCATTACTGTTACAAAAATGGCGGTTTCAACAGTTTCTTTAAGAGCCGGTTTTATTTTTTTTTCGTAAAATTCTTTATTTATTTGCATAATTTAGTATATCTATTAATTTGAAAATTGCTTCTTTGTATTCATTGTCAGGTGCTTTATTCAAGCATTTTTTTACTCGACTAAAATAATTATCCAACAATTCAACAGTTTTTTCAATGCCGTATTCGATATTGTCAGTACCTTTTGCGAAAATTACAGGTGCTGTGTAAATTCCGTTTTCAATATCGTTTTTACTTGGCTTGTCGGCATTTGTTTCTGTTAAATTCATTAAATCATCTCTGATTTGGAATGCGATGCCAAATCTTTTTGCAAAGTCCTTTGCTGAATTAATGTCCAAACCTGCAACTTCGGCAGAACTTGTCAATGACGCCATAAATAATTCTGCTGTTTTATATTTGCATTTTTCAATGTATTCATCAAAATCTGTAATTTTAAATCTGTTAAAATATTGATTAATTTCGCCTAAACACATTCTTTTTATTGCGATATTAAAGAAATTTAGACAATTGAAGGATTTTATGGAAAGTAATTTTTGAATTGCAATTGAAAGCAAAAAATCTCCTGTAACAACTGCCAAACTGTTATCAAATTTTTCATTCAAGGTTGATTGATTTCTTCTTTTAGAAGATTTGTCGATGACATCGTCGTGAATTAGTGTTGCGTTATGAATTAATTCTACCGCAGATTGAATATCAATGTGCTGAGTGGTTATTTCAACTCCATACATTTTTAAATAAAGTATCGCAAGCACCGGTCTAATGCGTTTTGACGGTGCTTTAATTATTTTTAAAAGATTTTCTTGTAAATCATCAGAACCGCAATAAAAATCGGTTAAATTGTTTTCTATTTTATACAAATCTTCTTTTATAAGAGTTGTTATTTCTTTATATTTTTCTTTAAAAGTCATTACATGTTATCCCATAAGTGTAGTAAATCAACGATTGTTATGTAAGGATTAATCTCTTTCATACATGTAATATAATTTTCATTAACTTTTTCTTTAAATAATGTTTCTAATAACGTTTTATCGTAATCAAATAAAATTGAGCCGTGTTGAAGAATATAACCGTCTTTTCTGAATTGTGCAGAACCAATTAATTTTTTGCCCTTGTAACATAAATCCGCACCTGTTGCAATCATCATACAATAGTTTGCATCTGTGTTTGTGTGGTGTTTTCTTGAAATTTCTAATTCAATATCAATTTTTTTGAACAAATCAATGAATATTTGTGATATTTCACGGTATGAACCCATTACACTATCCCCATCTTTTAGTGATGATGTCGGGCAAATATAACTATAAGTTAATTCTTTGTCGTGTAATAATGCTCTACCGCCTGTGATACGTTTAACTAAGTCGATACCATGTTTTTTTAATAATAGTTTGTCTACAAAGTCTGTTTTTTGATTTCTGCCTAAAGAAATACATTTTGGACTCCAACCGTAAAGCCTGAAAATAGGCTCTTTTGACTGACAACGAATTGCTTCTTCCAGCAAATCTTTGTCTATCTGCATATTTTTGTTTCCGGTATTAACTTCAAACGGTATAAATTTCATATTTTTATTATAACTCATAAATCTAAAATAACTTTAAAAAGATAATTAAAATCATTTAATGATATGAAAGGACAAAGCCGACACAGATTTTATCTGTGTCGGCTTTGTTATAATAGTTTAATTAAAACGCACGTTTTTCAGGGTGTGGAGGCATTCTTCTCGGTAGACCTTCACCGTTTTTGAATTTTTCTTTGTGTTCTGCTTTAATTTTTTCTAACTCTGCTTTTTGTTCTTTTGTCAGCATTGCTTCGAAGGATTTTCTGTTTTCTTCCATAATTTTGTGCCTTTTTTCCTTTAATACTTTAATTTCTTTGTTTAATTTGATTAATTCAGGGTCAGTTTGTTCGTATTTTCTGAATATTTCACGTTTTGCGTGTTCTTTTTCGTGAATTTGTTTCATAATTGGGTCGAGTTTTGCTCTGTCTTTTTCACGATTTTTCTTAACTTGTTCTTTTTGTTTATCTGTAAGTTTTAATCGTTGTTCAAAAATTTCTGCCTTTCCTCGGTGAAAATCTCTGGGTGGCATTTTTTGACATTTTTCGCATTTTAGAGGTTGTTTTTGCTGTTGCGTTGTTTTAGTTGTTTTTATTTCTCCTGCGAATACTGTTGTTGCTGTCAGGGAAATTATTGTTGCGAGAATTAATGTTTGTTTAATCATAGTTGAGTCCTTTCTTTAAAGCAAATCTTTTAATTGTTCTGCCAGTTGTTGTTTAGCGTTGAACAATCTGGATTTGACTGTTCCTGTCGGGCAATTTAGAATTTTTGCAATGTATTCGTAGTTAAGTCCTTCAATTTCGTACATCATAATTACTTCTTTTAGTTTTGGCTTAAGAGAATTTATTGCTTTGATTATTTTTTTTTGCCTTTCCTTTCTGAGAAGTGCCGATTCCGGAGTGTCAGCATTATCTCTTATTGCATTGACAATATTTTCGTCTTGTTCTGAGTTTTTTTGATTTTTTTTTGATGATGATTTTATATAATCTTTTGAAAAATTCTTGGCAATTGTACCTATCCAGCCCGAAAATTTTCCTTGCTCCTGATAGTTTTCAGTTTTTTGCCAAACTTTAACGTAGACTTCTTGTTCGAGGTCTTCGTTGTCTTCGTTTGTTATTAATCTAATAATGCGTTTTACATTATTTTGATTGTTTTTGATAATATTTTTTAAATTCATTAATTTAAGTCTATCAATCCATAACCGTCAATAGGCATACCATATTCGTTAGTAGTGCTTGTTGATGTGCTGTAACTTGCTGTTGTATTGAAACGTACGTCAATTTGGGTAAAGTATCCGATTACAATACCGACAATCATTCCTAAACAAAGAATGCAGGCTACTTTTAACCTTGTAAAACTTTCTCTTTTCTTGTTTATGTAGTAAGGTTTAACCTCTTGAATTAACTCTGAAACTTTGTCCATTTTTTCTTGTTCGGCTCTGCAATCCGGACATTCTTTCAAGTGTTCTTCAATTTCTTTGTTACTTTTAAACAAGTATAAACTTTCAAATTTTGTACATTTTTCTGTCATAATTTTTTTATCCTTTACATTAGTATAACGATTGAGATTTAAAAATGTTCATTTTGTTACTAAAAATATTAATAAATGTTAAGTGATTTTCCCCTTAAGTAAGTAATAACTGTCTTTTATGATACTATTATTATAGTAGAAAAGGAATTAGTGTATGGAAAAAAGAGATGCGTGGAATTCACGTTTTACGTTCATTTTAGCCGCAGTTGCATCTGCTGTTGGATTAGGTAATATGTGGAGATTTCCTGGAATTGTTTATCAAAACGGTGGTGGTGCATTTTTAATTCCATACTTTATTGCGATTGTAACTGCCGGAATTCCTTTGTTGGCGATGGAAATTTCTATTGGTAAAAAATTTCAAGCGGGTGCTCCGATTGCTTTAAAACAAATAAATCCAAAATTTGAATGGATTGGCTGGCTTGGAGTTGGTACTGCTTCTTGTATTGCGTCATACTATTCAGCAGTTTTTGCTTGGGTAATTTATTACGTATTTTTATCGTTCAAATCTCCTTGGATTTCAAAACCTGCTGCTGATATTTTTATGAATGACGTTTTACAAGTTACAACAGGAATGTTTGATATTGGCGGAGTTAACTGGATTATTCTGTTGGCAATGGTTTCCGGTTGGTTTATAATTTGGTTTTGTATCAGAAATGGGGTTGAATCAGTTTCTGATGTTTTGAATTACGTCGTTACTTTGCCTTTAATCTTGTTGACAGTTTTGATTGTTCGTTCAATTAGTTTGCCGGGGGCTATGGAAGGTATTTATTACTATTTAGTTCCGGATTGGTCAAAACTTCTTGAGCCAAGTGTTTGGGCTGCGGCTTATGGACAAGTATTTTTCTCGTTAAGTATTTTATTTTCGATAATGGTTGCGTATGGTAGTTATTTGCCAAAAGATGCACCAACGACTTCAGACAGTATAATTATTGCGATTGCTGATGCGGTTGTAAGTTTCTTTGCCGGATTTGCTTGTTTTGGTGCTTTAGGTTATTTGTCATATTTGACAAACACTCCGATTGCTGAAATGCAACATTCCGGAATGATGCTTGCGTTTGTTACATATCCAACTGCAATTGCCGCAATGCCTGGTGGAAAATTAATGATAATTTTCTTTTCGGTATTATTCTTTGTTATATTGCTTACACTTGCTTTAGGTTCGGTATTTTCTATTGTTGTTGCGGTTGTAACTTCGTTCAAAGATAAATTGGGTACATCTAAAAAGAAAACAACTTTGTTCTTTTGCGTTGTAGGTTGCTTGATTGCAACTATTTATACGACAAAAGCGGGTTTGTACTGGGTTGACG
>CAKUXD010000007.1 GCA_934699705.1 uncultured Candidatus Melainabacteria bacterium | reverse complement strand
TTCATGAGGAGCAAAAATTCTATCAATTAATAACAATTCTGCCATCATATCTGTATCAATCTGTAAACGACCTGCCGTATCAAGAATTACAACATTAAATCCATTTTCTTTGGCGTAATTTAAAGCATGTTGAACAATTGATTGAACATCTGTAACCCCTTCTTCTGCATACACCTCTGTATTAATTTGCGAACCCAAGGTTTGCAACTGTTTAACCGCAGCAGGACGATAAACGTCGCAAGCAACTAATAACGGATTTTTACCCTCTTTTTTAAGTTTTACGGCTAATTTTGCACTTGAAGTTGTTTTACCTGAACCTTGCAAACCTAACATCATTATTATACTAGGGTGTCCAGTTAAATTAAGAGGTGTCGTTTCTTTACCCAACAAGGCAACTAATTCGTCGTGTACAATTTTAACCAGCTGTTGAGCAGGATCAACGCCTTTTAGCACCTGTTCTCCTTCAGCTCTATCCTTAATATTTGAAATAAAAGCCTTTACAACACGTAAATTAACATCTGCCTCTAGTAAAGCTCGTCTAATTTCGCGCAAAGCCTCTTGCATGTTATCTTGCGTAAGTTCTTTGCCTGTGGTTTGTCTTATTATACCCTGTAATTTTTCGCTTAAATTATCAAACATTTTTTTCCCCTAGTTGTACATGTATATATATAAATATAACATGAAAAAATCCCTCTACTGTCGGTATTGTAATTTTTATTTGCTTAAAGTTTAATTATCTTATACAAAATAGAATAAGAGGTCAAAATGGAAACTTTAACAATTGCAGAAGAAATTAATCAAACATTAGAAAATATCTATAATTTTATAAAAACAGACGAGCAATTAAACGCTGATTTTACAGAATACAAAAAGACTTTGGGCATTTATGACTTAAATGACGACAAATTAAAAGAATACTACGTTACATATATTTTTGAGCGAAATTTACTTGGCGACAAAAATAAAAATCCTTTAATGATGTTTAATATCCAAAATGGTACAGAAATTTCAAAATCTATGGAAACCTCTTTTACATCAATTTTCGAAATAAAGAAAATTCTTAAAAATGGGTTTGAAGTTTACAATATGATTAATGAAAAAAATTATACTTTAATCTCAACTGCAAAAATGACAGATTATAGAGGATTTGGAATAGGACAATTCCTTGTTGCAAGAATTTTTGAACATAAAAACGAATTTTATATTACAGAAATTACTGGACATTTAGCTTCAAACAAATGCGACGATGCAACTCGATATGCTATGGCTAAAATCATTCAAGAACCTTATTTAGTTTATGAAAACAATCCTGAAAAACGACAAGAAATCGAAAATAATATAAAAAACATGTATGATAAATTCTTAGAGGCATTCAAAACTGACGAAATAATAACCTCTAGCCAATTTGCAGACGATATTATCGGACAATTCAACGATTTTTCAGAAAACGGAACACAAATAAACCTTGAAAGTAAACTTGAAATACCAAATCCGCTAAAATACTTTGAAATAAAAGATTTGAACAACGATTATAACAATTTTGTAGAAAAATCTTTAAACGGATTTTCTTCTCACAAAAAAATCTACGATACTGCCATTATTTATGACAAAGAATATGGACTTTACGTAATTCCATTTTACAAAACTCTTTTGACGATTTTAGAACAAAATTCACTAGAAAATATTGAAGGTGCAAAAGAATGTGTTGAATATTTTATCACCTCTCCAACTGTTTCCACAAATATTTTAAAGCGAATTAACGATAAATATCCTAATTTTACAACTCTTGCAAATGAAGTTACTGAAAACAATTTAACACTTGAAGAATTATTTAACGAGTACAAACCCGAATATGTAAACCATAAAATTTACTCTCAAACAACAATTTTATACAATTCAAAAGTTTTCACCAATACATTAAATTACGTTGTTGAAAAGGAAGAAAAATCGAATGTTGATTTTACAAAAGTTGGCAGAAACGATAAATGCCCTTGCGGTAGCGGTAAAAAATTCAAACATTGTTGCGGAAAATAATTTTTGATAAAATACCCTTATGAACAGATGCAAATGGTGTAATTTAAAAAATCCGAAATACATTGAATACCACGATAAAGAATGGGGTATTCCGAATTTTGACGAGCAATATTTGTTTGAAATGCTTATTTTGGAGTCATTTCAGGCAGGTCTGTCTTGGGAATGTGTTTTAAATAAACGCGAAGCCTTTAAAAAAGCTTACGACAATTTTAACATAGATAAAATTTGTTCTTATAATGATAAAAAATTTACGGAATTGCTTGAAAACAAAGACATTATACGAAACAAATTAAAAATAAAATCAAGCGTAAATAATTCTAAAATTTTTAAACAAATACAAAAAGAATTTGGCTCTTTTGGTGAATATTTAAAGACTTTTACTCACGACAAAATTTATTACGAAACAGATAAAACTCACTCTATCCTATCTGATAATATTTCAAAAGACTTGCAACATCGTGGCATGAAATTTGTAGGTACAACAATTATTTATGCATACCTTCAGGCAATTGGAATAATTAACTCACATGATAAAAATTGCTTTTTGCATAAAAAAGTTTAGACTGTCCGAGTTCATTATATTTAAAATTTTTTATTTATGGTTTAAAATATAGTTATGGAAAGTAATAAACGATTTAAACTTGTTTCAAAATATTCTCCATCTGGCGACCAACCGCAAGCGATTGAACAACTTGTAAATGGAGTTAATCTTGGATTTGATACACAAACCCTACTTGGAATTACAGGCTCGGGTAAAACTTTCACAATCGCAAATGTTATCCAAAATGTTCAAAAACCAACGCTGATAATTGCACACAACAAAACCCTCGCAGCACAGCTTTATAACGAATTTAAAGAACTTTTCCCTGAAAATGCCGTAGAATATTTCATAAGTTATTATGATTACTATCAACCAGAAGCGTACATTCCAAGAACTGATACTTATATTGAAAAAACAGCCAGCATAAACGAAGAAATCGACCGACTTCGACATAACACAACCCGAAGTCTTTATGAACGAAACGATGTTATTGTTGTAGCTTCTGTTAGTTGTATTTACGGTTTGGGCTTGCCTGAAAACTACTTTAAAGGCTCTATTGAACTTTTTGTTGGCATGGAACTATCACGAGAGGACTTACTAAAACATCTTGTCAATGTCCAATATACCAGAAATGACCTTGTCTTAGAACGTGCAAACTTTAGAGCCAGAGGCGATATTGTAGAAATTATTCCAAGTTATGAAAAAATTATTACAAGAGTTTACTTTTTTGGCGATGAAATAGAAAAAATAGTTAAAATAGACGCAACCACAGGTGAAATTCTTGAAGCGGTTGAAAAAACAGTAATTTATCCTGCAGTTCATTATCTTGCGTACGATGAAAATGTCGATGAAACAATTTCTTTAATAAGGCAAGAGCTTCAAACAAGACTTGCAGAATTAAAATCTGAAAATAAACTCATTGAAGCCCAAAGACTTGAACAACGTGTAAAATACGATATTGAAATGATTAAAGAAATGGGATATTGCTCAGGAATTGAAAATTATTCAAGAATTATTGAACGTCGCCCTGTGGGTTCAGCTCCTGCAACGCTTTTAGACTACTTCCAGGGAGATTTTTTAACAGTTATTGATGAATCGCACGTAACTTTACCACAAATCAAAGGTATGTCGCATGGCGATGCAGCAAGAAAAGATACGCTTATTCAATATGGATTTAGGTTACCTTGTGCTAAAGACAATAGACCTTTAACAAACGAAGAATTTTTTAATAAAGTTGGGCAAAAAATCTATATTTCTGCAACACCTGCTGATTTTGAACTAACAACCTCACAACAATATGTAGAACAAATTATCAGACCAACTGGACTTGTTGACCCTAAAATTCACGTTCGCCCAATAGCTTCACAAATTCCAGACTTAAAAGCAGAAATTGAAAAAAGAGTTCAAAAAAACGAACGAGTTTTAATTACAACGCTTACAAAACGTATGGCAGAAGACCTTTGCGATTACTTTTTACAAGAAGGAATTAGGGTTAGATACCTGCATAGCGAAATTCAATCACTTGAACGAATTGAAATATTAAGAGATTTGCGACTTGGCGAATACGATGTCTTAATTGGTGTCAACTTACTTCGTGAAGGGCTTGATATTCCTGAAGTTTCGCTTGTTGCAATAATGGACGCCGACAAAGAAGGATTTCTACGCTCAGAAACAAGTTTAATTCAAACAATTGGACGTGCCGCACGTAATTCCTGCGGTGAGGTTATTATGTATGCTGACAATATAACCGATTCAATGAAAAAAGCCATTGATGAAACCGAACGACGTCGCGAAATTCAACTTAAATACAATCAAAAATACGGGATTATTCCGCAAACTATTAAAAAACCTATTGAAAACAACCTTCTCGCGCTTGTTGCAAGCTACCGTACGCTTGAAGATATTGTTGCAGAAGAAATGGTTGATTTAGGAATTGATAAAAAAGATTTACCAAAACTTATTACAAAATTAGAAAAAGATATGCATAAAGCCGCGAAAATTCTTGATTTTGAACGTGCTGCCGAAATTCGCGATCAATTAAAAAAACTTCGCGAAATGATTTAATAAAAAATATTGACTTTCTAAAAATTATCCTTAAATACAAATTGTTAAGATAATAAGGAGAGAGAAATATGTCTATTAATGCAATTAACACTCAACTGCTTGCAATTAAACAAGCAAAAACAAACGTCAAAACAGATGTTTCACAAAATGAAAAAGAAGCAAGAACAACTACAAACACGAGTACCCCACAAAAACAAATGAACGCAGACGATGTATTCAAATACATGTCCGCAACATCTACCATGCCTGTCCAACTAAAGAAAACTGTAAACGTCAAAGCCTATGTCGATGAAAAAAGTGCCTCAAGAATTAGTTCTTCAATAAAATCGTTTGAAGAACAATATATGGCAAAACTTAACTCTGTAAAATCAGAATTTGGCAATATTTCTGACGAATTAGCAGAAAAAATTACACTTTCTATGTTTTAATAATTTACTGTAAAATCATATAAGAATTGCATTATGTAGATATTAGCCCGAAGAAATTCGGGCTTTTCTTTTATACAAAAGAGGCGCGGATTGATTTAAATCAATCCGCGCCTCTTTATAAATTAGTTTTTCTATTTTATATAATGTTGTTTACCTATACCGAAAACATTTTTACCTACATCAACTGCTCCGTATGCCGCTAAACCTATTGCTGAGGCTTTTGAAACTTTACCTTTAGTTAAAACGGTTACTGCAGTTAAAGCCAAAGGAACGACATTGTTGACCAAGGATTCAGCAAAACCTTTTACGTAACCCTTAACAGAATTAAACGTATTTCTGATTCCATTGAACCAACGACCATTCATTTCTGCATCAAATTTTGCATCTTGCATTTTTGACATCAAAACACTTGGCTTATCCAAAGTTCTTGTGTCCATATATGTATCTAGCCCGCTATTTGCGATTGCTAACTTTCTTTCTTCACCAGCTCTCACCTTTGCTAATTTGTGAGCATCATAAGCAATTGCCGCTAAACCTACATAACCCGTAGCCTTTGCTAAACCAGCTGTGAAATTAATTCCTGACATTTTTATTTTTTCCTTTTCCGTTAAATAACTTATTTGTTTCGACTATTGAGGCATTCTTAATAGAATTTTATTCGCTATGTCTGCCTCTGCACTATCTGGTATTTTTGACATTCGTTTTAGAAGCTGGTTTGTGAAATCATCACCTGTTATTAAATTTGCTTCTAACGCCGCTAAGGATAAACTCCTTATAGATAATTCTGGGTCTTGTAACATTTTGTTTGTTAATGCGGTAAGTGCTGGATTATCTTTTCTGTCTGGGTCCTCTTGAAGCCTTGCTACAACATCTTGACCTGCCATTAGTCGTAACTTTTTGTCTTGAGAATTTAGATAACTTTCGAGATTTTTCACATAATGATCAGTTAATTCCATTTTTGGTTTGTCTGATGATGTGTTCTTCGCTATCTTTTCAAGAGCCTGTACCAATTCTTTTGGTATTGTTACTTCTTGTTTTACAGGATTTGATTGATGAGCTTGCGCAGTTACTGTAACTTCTTTTGGTTTTTCTGTAACTACTTCTTGCTTTGAAGGTTCGCTTGATTTAATATTAGCGGCTGAACCTTTGCCGTTGGCTTCCTCATTTGCCTTGTTAATATCAACCATTTGTTTTGCAAGTGCAGCTTGATTCAATCTCATAATTGCAGGTGTTGCAAAGGTGTTAAGATAATAAGCAGCTGGATAACAACCATTATTCAATACCATTGTGGACATCATACCATCAGGTCTTGTCATATTTCCAATTGCTGGAGATGATACTTGAACACTAACACTTGGTGCGCCATTTGCTTGTACGTATCTTGATACGTTATTCATTAACTTAACCTTACCTTACCTAAAATAAAATAATTTTTTATTTCTAAACCTTACCTACATATATATAAAGTCAAAAACCATGTAAAAATTGCCTTTTTGGGGGAATTGTTAAGAAATATTAATAAAATTAAAATAAATCTCAAATCCAGTTATAATCATGATATGAACGATTTTCAAAAAGAATTACCAAAAAGACTTTGTCTAAATTGCAACAAATGTGCTGGAATACTTCCTG
This sequence comes from uncultured Candidatus Melainabacteria bacterium, assembly GCA_934699705.1. Classification (GTDB taxonomy): domain Bacteria; phylum Cyanobacteriota; class Vampirovibrionia; order Gastranaerophilales; family Gastranaerophilaceae; genus UBA6984. The sequence continues at coordinate 48,790 of CAKUXD010000007.1, read as the reverse complement.
ATACTGCTTTTTCAGAAATTCCAGAAGACTGTGGATATTATGGTTATATGTTTCAAAAAAAAGAAGAACATAAACAAAAAGTTCGCAAACTCGACGAAGAAATTATTTTATTAAAAGTTAAAATCCAAAACGCAAAAGGCGAAGCTAAAAGAAAAAAATACCAAAAAGCCATAGATAAAGTTCAAGAAAAATTAAAAGAACTTGAAAAGTTTGGACCAATTGATTTTTAGAATTAAAAGCGCCGAGGCGAAGCCTCGGCGCTTTTAATAAAGAAACAGGCGCGGTTGCTGAAAGCAACCGCGCCTGTTTTAAACAAAACCTTAAAATATCCTATTATATGGACTTTCTGAATCTTTTTTTGTTTGTCCAATATAATCTGCAAATACTAAATAATTGAATATCATAAACATGCACATGAATAAAATAAATAAAAAGTTCATCGGATTCATACCATTTAGCATTAAAATTATCCAAGCTGGTAAAACAAAAGCTATCAATGTAAATAAAAATACTTGAATTACATAAACTAACAAGTTCACAATAAATGTTGATAACGCTTTAATAATTTTCATTGGATTATATGCGTCATAAAGTTTACCCGTATCCAAATATTGAGTAATACTAGCAAAAAATAAAGAAACCAGTAACAAATAAAAAATTAAATAAGTTATGTAAAAAACAATTTGATTATTTAATAATTCTGGATATTGAGCCACAGCAAAAATAAATAACATAAACAATAAAATATTAATAATTACAACTGGAATAGCCGCTAAAATTGTAAAGCCTAGAGTTATAAACATTCTAACTGGCATTAAAAATGACGGTAATAACATTGGTTCTGAATTACATGAGCGACGAATTGTTTCAAAAAATACTGCCGCAAAAAGAATACCAAAAACTATGTTTAGTGTTGCAGATAAAACCATTTGCCCGCTCATATATGTATAAACAGACATTATTAATGGAATCGCTAAAATTGCAATTTTTACAAAAGCATATTTATCAGTCGCAACATTTCTAATACAATCTATAATGTTTACCATATTTTCTCCTTAAAATTGTTTTAAAAATCTCTCATCATTGTTGAAGAATAATCTGATATCATCAATCGCATACTTCAACATTGCAAGTCTTTCAACACCCATACCAAAAGCAAAGCCACTATATACTTCAGGGTCGATATTTGAAGTTTTAAGCACATTTACGTCAACCATGCCAGCACCTAAAATTTCTAACCAACCAGTACCAGAACAAGTTTTGCAACCTTTACCTTGGCACATAATACATTGAACGTCAATTTCTACGGACGGTTCAGTAAATGGGAAGAAGGAGCTTCTAAATCTTGTTGGTCTTGATGAGCCAAAATATAATCTTAAAAATTCATTTAACACGCCCTTCAAATCTGCAAAAGTAACGTTTTTATCAATATAAAGACCTTCTATTTGATGGAAGAAGTTATTTTTACGAGAATTAATATTTTCATTTCTATAAACTCTACCTGGAACAATAACTCTAATTGGCGGTTTCATATCTTCCATTACACGAACTTGAGCACCTGAAGTTTGACCTCTTAATATTACGTGCGGTGCGATATTTGTGTAGAAAGTATCTTGCATATCACGTGCAGGGTGATCTTTAGGGAAGTTCAAACCGTCAAAGTGATAATATTCAGTTTCTACTTCAGGGGAATTTTTATCTGGAGCAACTGAAAATCCTAAAGAATGGAAAATATCAGAGATTTCATTAATTGTTTGAGTTATTGGGTGAACATGACCCATTTGAACATATTTACCAGATAAAGTTACATCTATTTTTTCTTTTTTTAACTTTTCATCTAACTCTTTTTTATAAAATTCATCATATTTTGCTTTAACTTCTGCCTCTAAATTGTTTGCAACTTCATTTGCAAAAGCACCAACAATTCTCTTATCTTCATCAGACAAGTCTTTCAAATTCTTTTTAATAGAATTTAACTCGCCTTTTCTGCTTAAATATTTTAATTTTAAATCTTCAATATCTGCGATTGATTTTGCATTTTCTAAGTCAGCTTTTGCTGCATCATAAATTTTTTGTAATTGTTCTTTCATCATTTCCCCTGTTACATCATTGGATTATATAATTTTTCATACTTAACCGTAGTAAAATCGCCATGTCCTGCATATATATTAACATCTTCACCTAAAGTAGTTAATAGATTTTGAACACTCTTTTTTAACTGTTCATAACTTCCACCAGGCAAATCTGTTCTGCCGACACTGCCTAAGAATATTGTATCACCTGAAAATAATTTATCATCAACTAAATAACAAACTCCGCCTTTTGTATGTCCTGGAGTGTTAAATATTTTAATTTTATTATTTCCAATTGATAAATCTTCGTTTTCATCGATATATTTTGTTATCGGTGGAACATTTATCTTTCCTAAGCCTCCAACATATCTATCAACAAAAGTCGCAACTTCTTCAATTAAATCTTTATCTTTTATTGGCGCATAAATTGGTGTTTCTGGAAAATGCTCATGAAATTTTTCTAACCCTAAAATATGGTCAAAATGTCCATGTGTTATTAAAATATATTTCAATTTTGCGTCATATTCTTTTAAAATATCTTCGATTTCTGAAACATATCCGCTACAATCAAATAATACAGCCTCTTTTGAATTTTCATCTATTAGCAAATAGTTGTTATTTTCTAAAATTCCAACAATAAATGTTTTTAAAATCATTCTTCTGTTCTCACCAATTTAAAAATTTTATTACACATACTGAAAACTTTTTCAGCGTCATCTAAAGATAACATATTATCTGCATCGCAAAGAGCTTTTTCAGGTTCAGGGTGAACTTCAAAGAACAAGGCATTTACACCCGCAGCAACTGCAGATTTTGCCAAAACAGGAACCCATCTTCTATCTCCACCAGTTGCACAACCGTTCGTACCAGGCATTTGAACACTATGTGTAGCGTCAAAGACAACTGGATACCCCAACATTTGCATAATTGGAATTGCTCGCATATCAGTTACTAAATTATTATATCCGAAACTTACGCCACGTTCAGTAAATAAGACGTTGTCGTTACCTGACTCTACAACTTTTTGAGCTAAAGCCTTCATTTGTTGTGGTGCTAAAAATTGACCTTTTTTTATGTTGACTATTTTGCCTGTTTTTGCAGTCGCAACAAGTAAATCAGTTTGTCTGCATAAAAACGCAGGAATTTGAATAATATCTGCCACTTCTGCAACTTTTTCAGCATCTTGAGGTAAATGAACATCTGTTACAATCGGAACATTAAATTCTTTTTTGATTTTTGCAAGATATTCTAAACCTTTATCTATACCTAATCCTCTATAACCATCAATAGTTGAACGGTTTGCTTTGTCATAAGAAGCCTTAAAAACATAATTTATACCTAAATTTTCAGTTAATATTTTTAATTTTTCTGCAACAGTCGCCATGCAATCGTAATTTTCGATAGCACATGGTCCAGCCAAAATTGTTAAACTATCCCCGCCAATTTCAAAATCTCTTAATTTAATCTTTTTTACATCTATCATAATATGTTTATTTTAGCTAAAACACATTTATTTGTCTATATTAACGAACATATAAAAGATAAATTGAATTTAAAGATTAAAGATTTATTACTCACACAGATTGAAAAAGCGAAAATATGTGTTATAATAAAAGAAGCAACAGGGGTTAATTTAACGGCTAATTAAATTAACGTTCACACCCTAATGCTAATTAACTGAGAATTAGCACTATGATTATTGTCATTAGTGCTAATTTTTTGTCTTTAGTTGACAGTAAAATCAACCATATTAACAATAATGATTTAATCATAGGCACCACCACCTTTCGTCAAGATATTTTTCTGATTTATAGTCAGCCCTTGCGAGGTAGTTTTCGACAGAGTGTGCCTGTTGCTTATGATTAAACTACCATGATTTTTTATATATAAAATCGTTTTTATATATGATAAAAAAGGTAAATATAAAAAAAAGAACCCTCGGAAGGGTTCTTTTTTGATTTATATTCAATTAAGAATTAGTATCTGTAATGAGCAAATGCTTTATTAGCTTCAGCCATTTTGTGAGTATCTTCACGTTTTTTGCATGCTTGACCAGCACCGTTTGAAGCATCAATTATTTCACTTGTTAATTTATCAATAAATGATTTACCACTTCTGTTTTTAGCTGCTGCAATTAACCAAGATGAAGAAAGAGCAAAACCTCTGTCTGGTTTAACTTCTAATGGTACTTGGTAAGTAGAACCACCGATACGACGAGCTTTAACTTCTAACAATGGAGTTGCGTTAGTTAATGCTTTTTGGAAAATTTCCATAGGTTGTTCGTTTGTTCTTTCTTTAATTCTTTCTAAAGTTGAATAGAAAATTCTTTCAGCTAAAGATTTTTTACCGCGACGCATAATTCTGTTGATGAATTTTGAAACGTCAACGCTGTTGTATAATGGGTCAGCTGCTGGAATTCTTCTTGCAGGTTTAGAACGTCTTGACATTATTTACCTCCTTTTGCACGTTTTGCACCGTATTTTGAACGGCTTTGTGCTCTGTTTGCAACACCTGCAGTATCTAATGTACCGCGGATAATGTGATATCTAACACCTGGAAGATCTTTAACCCTTCCACCTCTGATTAAAACAACACTGTGTTCTTGTAAGTTGTGGCCGATACCTGGAATATATGAAGTTACTTCGAAACCGTTTGTTAATTTAACTCTGGCAACTTTTCTAAGTGCTGAGTTCGGTTTTTTAGGAGTTGTTGTATAAACTCTTGTGCAAACTCCACGTCTTTGAGGACATTCCATCAATGCCGGTGATTTTGTTTTGTCTACTAGCTTTTTACGTTCGCGACGTACAAGCTGATTGATTGTTGGCATAATTTCTCCTTATATATAATTTTTCTTTTTTCGCCTAAATCTTAGTTGAACCTTTCAGCACAAAACTTCAGCTAAGTGTCTGTATATATATCTAACAACAAGAAAAAAGTATTGTCAACCTTTATTATTTATTGACAATACCTTTTGTTAAGTTTTTTAAGATTTATTTGCTTTTATGAAACAACTGCAAAATGAAAATCTTCAACCCAAGATTTAAAACCACCTTGCAAAAGCATTACAGGATAACCTGATTTCGCCATTTTATATGCTACTCTGTCGCCTAAATGGCATAAATAATTGTAACAATACACAACATGAATATCTTCTTTTGATAAATTCTCCATTTTTTCATCAAGTTCATCATACGGAATATTTTCTGCATTCGGTAAATGAGAAATATCGTAGTCCTCTTTCGCTCTCACATCAAGCAATTTAACCTTGTTCTCCGCTAACATCTCTTTTAATTCCACTGGACCTAAGGTATACGCAAGATTTTTTTCAAAAAATCTCATTGCATCTTCAGTATTTCTACGTAATTCTTTAATTTTTTCACTCATAATAATTTTTTCCTTATTTTTAACTACAACTAAAAAATAAAGAAAAAATACAAAATTTAAACTTCGCTAACCGAACAATCATTAAGGCGATTTGGGTAATACCCAAATCGCCTATAAGATTATCTTGAAGCTTTAAAATCTAAAAGTTTTCCTGTTTCTAAATCTATCCAAAACTTTCTGCCATAAAAGTCAGATGCAGATATTTTATTATCCTCACAGAACATATTTTCATAAGGTAATGGATTTACTAAATCCGAAAATTTTTCAGTAACTGGCTGAACTTGCCACTTTAATTTGCCATTCAAATCATAGGCATAAATATTGTTTAAAGTATCATCTCCATTTGGGACTTCTAACAATGCCACAACAAACTGTCCTGCTTGTTTTACATCTCTTATATTCAAAGTGAAGGTAATATTTTTTTCACCAATTTTCAAAAAAGTTTTTCCATATTCAAAATTTGTATTCATAAAATTTTATCCTTAAATCTATAAATTTATTATACAAGAAAAATTTTATTTAGTCATTCTTGATGACAACAAAGTTCCATTTTTAAAAGATACTTCGTAAGATAACCCAAAGAAATTAGTTGCCAAGATATTGCCATTTTTAAGTAAGGTCATACCAACATAAGGACTTAACCTGGTAATTTGCGGATTAAATTCTTTAACAGACTGCACACGCCAAAGTTTTTGACCATTCAAATCAATAGCGTAAAGATTATCCACCTCTTGCGAATTTGTTGGAACATCAAGTAAAACCGCAACGCCACCTTTAATTTTTGCGACACTATAAATATTATGCTTAAACGATAATTTAGCGGTTGGCAATATTAACTTATTATCTACAAAACTTATATCCATTTAATTTCTTTCTACTTTTATTTATCAGGAATAAGTCGCTTTTTGTCAAATCTTGTTGGAATTTCGAAGTTATCAGTGATGAAATATTGAGTTCCACCGCCGTTGCCCCAGCCTTCTAATGGGTTACATTTACCTGTAAACATCTTAGTTCCAGCAGGAACATCAACTTCTACGATATATTTTGGCATAGCCGGCAATGCGTAAAAGTCTTTAATTTCAGCAGGAGTTTTGCCAACTACTTCATCATAAGGCATTAACCAAGTTCCTCTCGCAAAAGAAGATTCGTCGTTATAAACTCTGACAAATTTTGTTTCTTTACGAGTTACAAGTTCTGCGGAAGGAGTATCTCCACCTAAGAAACCAGGTTCAGAGAAACCAAATTCCTTTTTCAAAACGTCGTTAACTTCATCGCCAGACAAGTTTCTTAAAACATTAGTATTAGCTTTAATATCTGTACCAGAAGTGATTGCAACGCGTCTTGAATCAATCATATTTTGCAATTGTTGACGTTGTTGAGGGTCGCTCAAGGCTTTTACTTGTTGTTCTAAAGCATTTAAGTCTGCACCCATTGTGTTAACGTCATATTCAAAGCGTTCTGCGATTCCTCTAAATTGTTTCTTATCAAGCGTAACAGAACCGTCAGCTGATTGTGCAACTAAATTTGCCAACCTTACTGCGTTAGGATCAGTATTCACAGCAACGTGTCTTGCTAATATACCGCCTTCAACACCTTCTAATGCTGAACTGTTGCCCATAAAATTACCTATTGCATGAGGACTTAACAATTCATTATTTTTAGTAATATTATTTACAACAACAGTTTGACCAACATGAGCATCGGCATTTGAAAGTACATCACCATGAACAATGTAGTTTACTGTGTTGTGATTATCAACTAATTTTCCGCCAGTTGCTTCGACAATACCTTTTGTTCCAACGGCATCAAAAGTAAAACCAACAACATCATCGTATTTAGATGCAACCATTTCAGTTAACGAACCGCCCAAAGAATGTCCTGTTACGATAACATTTGCATCAGGATACTGTTGTTTAATTTTATCTACAAAAGCAATAGCATTATCTAGCTGTTCAGGAGTTCTGCCCGCTAACATTGCAAAATCTGAAGTTAAATCGCCAACATCATCAGAACCTCTAAATGCAACAACGATTTTTCCGTCTTTTTCATAAGCTTTTGCGTGGAAACCATTGTCTAAATCAACAGTCATTGATTTACCGTTAGCATCAGTTAAGATATTCCAACCATTGTAAGCTTTATCTGTACCATAAGCTTTTCCAGCTAAGTTACCGCAATCTTCAACAAGTTGAGAATCTCCGATAAGTCCTTTTTGAGCAAGAGTGTGATAAACATCTTCACGCATGCCAGAACCCGCACGCCATTCTTCTCTACCTGGGGCAGTTACTGCGCTTCTTGTAGATACACCACTTGATTTTTGACCCATACCTTTTGTTGCAGCATAATCTACAACACCGTCAGCTCTTTGCGTGTAAGAAGTACGTGCAGTTTGAACTGCTTCCAAAGCTTCCAAGCCTGAACTAAATTCACCACTAGCGACGCCTAAACTTGCAACATCAGCCTGAATTGCACGTCTTTGAGAAGATGTAATATCAACGCGAATATCACTTGGAACATCAGGCGCAACATGAATACCTGCGGAAGTATCAGGTTTAAAGCCCATTTGGTTTGAAGTTATAGTATAAGAATATCTTGAGTGTTCAGGATTAATAGCCTCAACCGCTTGAGCACCACCTGCCCAAACTTGGTCTGCTGAACTTAAATGTCTTGGATTTTCTGCTCTAAATTCTGCAGATTCTCTCATTCTAGCTTGTAAATTTGCACTTCTTTCTTCAGGAGTCATATTAGCCCAGCCCTTTTGTTCTCTGTACAATGGGTCTGTGCTTGCTTCTAATTTTCTTGCACGTCTTGCTTCTAAGAAGTCCCCTAAGACTTCACCACCAACTGATGAAACTATTGAAGTAATTGCTGTTGATAAGTTAACTTCACCTGTTTGTAAATATTCTGCGGTTAAATCAACACTTAAATCTGTTGCAGCTTGAACGGTATATCTTGTTACTCTTCCAACTTCTGCAAGTTTTAAGCCTTTTGACATACCACCACTTATAAGTTGACCAGTTCCGTCTATTGCAGCATTTTTACCTGCTGTTAAGTATTCATCACCTGAATGTACTCTGCCGTCAGACATCATATCAGTAGCATCAACTGTAAATGACAAGGCTGATGAACCTACTGCAGCGATTAGCAAGCCTGAAGCCGAACCACCCGAAGCAACTGCAATAATTGCTGAACCTACAATTTTTGTTGTTGTTTTAACAACCGCAGCACCTGTATCTTGTGAAGCATTATAATTTTCAACTCTTTCAACGATATCATTTCTTGTACCGAACGCACGTTTATAAGAAGCGTTCATTTCGTTTTGATATTGTTGTAAAGTTTTTCCGTTTAAAGCTTTTTTAGTATTTAAAGCCAAACCTTTCTTAACATCAGCATAAACACTCTTCATATAGTTAACATCTAAAGATTTACCTTCTTTTTTAAGTTTTTCTTTAAGTTTTGCCATATCAGCATTTGACAAGCCTAAAATACCTTGTAAACCTTTTTGAATAGCCGAAGCATTACCTTCTTTGAATAATTTATCCATTTTGGTAGTTACTGCTTTTTCAGTCGCAACGGCAGTTGAAACAGATGCTAATTTTTGTTTTTTAGCATTATAAACTTCCACATTCTTTTGATTGTATTCAACACCAAATGTTTCTTTAAATTTAGCTTTGAATTGAGCATCACCAGATCTATAAGCAGTTCTCAAACCGCTTAATTGTTCGTGATATTTAGATAAATCTTGACGAACTTGTCTTGCCGTATTGCCCGTAGCGGACCATAAATCATTATTCCAAATATATGAAACTGCATCTGCAACATCAGCAGCCCAACCGTCTTTTTTCATTTGGTTATTGAAGCTTGATACTGCTCTGTTATAGTCTGCACGCATACCTTCAACAACGCCACCTTGTACGGCTCTTGCGTGTTTTTGTTCTTCGCGTCGTTTTTCTACTTGAACTTCTGCGTCAGTTTTTATTGCAACAATTCTTGAACCCTTTTTAGGTATTTCAACATTTGGATTTAATAACAATAATTCATTAGTTCTATCGTTAATTTGACCTTTTGTTGGGTTTGCAACACCTTCTGATTTTAATTGTTCTTCCGCAAAATTATACCAATTTTGATAATTTTTTTGTAAAGTAATGGCTTTTTGAGGTTTACCTTGTAAACGCTGAGCAACACGTTGTTCTTCTTGCGCAGTATATTCAGCAATTTCAACGGCAGCGCCATTTCTATGTTGCAATCCTTTATAATTTGCAGGATATTCGCCACTAATCCTTACTTCTTCACCAACTAAGAAATAAGGAGCATTGTTACTATCTCTATGAACAAGATTTCTATTTAAAGAGGTAATTTGTGCTGTTGTCCTGCGGAATTTTTGTCCTAAAGAAGGAATTGTTTCCCCATTTTGAACAACAACTTTTGTATTACCATGTCCATCGTACTCTGCAACGCTGATTTTGCCGTTTTTTGTCGTAATTTGTTGCATAAGTTTATGACCAGACTCATTATATTGGGTTTCAGTCAAAGTACCTTTTGGACTTGTTATTGCATCGTAAACAACCTTGTTATTTTTGTATAAAGATACTGTTTTTGTGCCATTTTCCGCAATATGTACACTTTGAACTTTGTTATGTTCAGCATCATATTGGGTTGAATTAAGACTTTCGATTTTACCGTCTTTTACAACGGAAACAGTTTCTGTATCTTTATATTTTAAAGTTTTCGTAAAATCGTTTTCGCCAGTATAATTATAGTCAATGATTTGCTGTTCATCACCTTCACCATTGATTTCTCTGGTAACTTTGCCGTTAGCAAAACCTTCTGTTCCAATTTCAAAAGTTGCATCAGCCGTTTTAATCGTATGAGATTTAATTGTTTGACCGTCTTCTGCAAACTCAATTTGTTCTAAAGAACCATCTTTTTGTTTTACATAAGATACTGGTTTACCTTCTGTATAAGTTATTGTTTCAAGAGAATTTTCTTTTGTATTTTTGATTTCACGACGAGAAGAAACACCTTTTTCATCATACAAAATTGTTTCAATAGTGCCTTCTTCTTCGTTTGTAATTTCTTCTTTTTCTAGTTTGCCTTCTGCATTTCTAGTTTGAACTGTCTTTATACCACCACTAATTGTAGTTAAAATTTTTGAACCGTCTTTGTTGATTACTTCTTGAGCGCCGTCTTCATAAGTAACAACACGTTTATCACCTTCTACCACAGAAGATTTTACGTTTGTTGTTCTGCTCCAAGTTTGTAATGTATTTGCAAAATCATATAAGTCCTTTGCTTTAACTTTAGTTTTATCAGCAGATTGACCTTGTTGTTTTCTATTTGCGTTTTGAACAGCTTGTTCTTGCTTAATAAGCTTTCTTGCTTCCGATTCATTTAAAATAGAATCTTCCCCAGCTGCTTGGGTTAATTTATCCTTAAATACTGTAACTTCATTCTCATCTAAAACACTATTTTTATTGGTATCACAAGAATTAAAGATACTAAGCATTGCTTGATTATCTTTAAATTCAGCAGAAGAAACGCCAGATTTTATCTGGTTTAAATTCAATGTTACATTCTGTTTTTTACCTAGTTGTAAGTGTTGATCGCTACTCATAAATTTAAAATAGTACTATAAGCTTGTAATTACATGTACTTTAACGTTCAGAAATAAAAAAAATTGCGTAAATATTTAAAATTTAATACGTTTTATGTACTTATTGTAACATGAAAAAAGAGGCATTTAAGCCTCTTTTAAAAAACTATTTTGTTGGAATTTCTCTTTCATTATCAAATTTACCAACACGCGCGCCCATCATATCAAACTGTTGTCCACCGCCTTTCCAGCCGTAAAGAGGATTACATTCACCAGTTCTCAATTGAGTACCCGCAGGAAGTGTGCAGTCGCACATATATTTTGGAACCTGAGGAAGTGCAAATTTGTCAGCAATTTGTTCTGGAGTAAGACCTTTGATATCATCATATTTCATTATCCAAGAACCATACATGCCTGAATTTTCGCCATCATAAGTTCGTACAAATTTTGTATCTTTTGTTAATTCAATAATTTGAGCCTTTTGATTTGGTTTATAAGGTGCATCAGTATAACCTATGCTTTTCCAGTAATTATTTGATTCTTCAGTTGTTTGTTCACCAACAATTTTGTATTTACCTTCAATCTTATACTCATTGCCAGCTTGCTTTACACTCATGGTTCTACAAATGTTAGCCATTGCCATATTTCTTATTGCAGAATTGGCATCTTTAGAAACAACATCAGTTTGGTTTGCAATAGCTTTGTTGTCTTTGATTGCATCTTTTTTACGTAGTTCTGGAGCTTTTGTTCCAGTAAATGATATTTTTGAAATTTCCATATTTATATAAAAACATGCTTTTCAAAATAATTGCCATGCGTTATAAATATTAAGCCTTGCCTTCAACTTTTAAATCAACAATCTGACCACCTGCTGTGAAAAGAACTGAGTAAACAATGCCTTGCATTGTAATTTTTCCAGAGCCTAAATATTCCATAGCGCAGTCAACACCAACATCTGCAACACCAGATAGCGCCATATTTGTAATTTGCGCAGCCTTACCTGACATTTTTGAAATTGGAGATACTAAAGCTTCAATACCTTTATAGCAAAGTTGATTTGCAATCGCAGTTACACCGTCAATTGCAGTCCATTTTAAGGTTTCTTTCAATTCTTTTTCAGTCATACCTTGTTTTGATACTAATCTGTCAGAACCGTAAACAAGTAAATCAGCAGCCGAATGCATTGCTGCAATTTTTAGAGTAGGAATAATACCAGTACCCGCAGTTAATACCCAGATTGGAATTGATGCTGCACACAAAATACCGTCTTGAATTAATAATTCAGCCCACTTTTGCGATGCTCTGTAATCTTCAACACGTTTTGCAATATCGTTATCTACACCAAAAGCTGCATAATAAGAATTTTCATAATCCTTTTTCAAATCATGTAAGTTTTCTTTTTTTAACGCATTTTTTGTATTTTGATTTAAACGTCTTGCATATTTATTTGCCATCTTTTGAAGAACTTGATATTTTTCGTTAAGTGAAGATTTTTCGTTAATTTTATAATCCTTCATCGTTTTTTTAAGTTCTTCACTACCCTTTTTAACATTTCCTTTGCCAATAAATTCAGCAAATGCGTTAAAATTGCGGTCATACATTTGTTGTCTAGTTTCAGCAACTACTGGCATTGCACAAGAATGAGAGTATAATAACTTATCAGCTAAAGGCTTTCCTTTAATTAAATCTGAAACTGAGTTTTTGAAATTATGCTCAACAGTTGTACATAATGACGCCAGAATAAACTTTTCTTCTTTTTCTTGATATTTTGCGATTAATTCTGGGTCGTAATTTACATTAAAGATTTCCTTAAATTTATTATTATATTCTTTTGTGCCTTTAACTTTGTCTAATTCTGATACTTGATTTTTAAATTTATCAATATCTTCTTTAACCAAGCCTACTTGATTTTGAGAGCCCCATAGTTTGCGAATAGATTCACCAATTTTTGCACTCCAACCATCATACTCTTGTTGTGCCTTCAAAGATTTTTCAGCTTTTTGTACCGTTTTTTGTAAAATTTTTGTCGTATAGGTTTGAGTTGTTTTTATATCTGCTAATTTTAATTCATTACGCTCTATTGGAGTAATAGAAGCTTTATTTTCAATCGCCTGAACAAAAGCGCCTGAAATTTTATCTAGTTGTTTTACTTTTACTGGCAATAATACAGTATCAAATTGCTCATCTAACTCTTCATTAAAACGAGATTTATAATGCTCGGTTTGAACGCCAACACGTTTGCCAATATTAACCAATCTGTCAACAATACCATTAATTGCATCTTTTCTTGTTTCTTTAGAATTACCAACCTCAGCACAAATAGCACCTATCAAAGACCGTTTTGAAGGAGTTTTACTAAATGCTTTTATAGTAGGAACAACGTTTTTATCATCAATTTTTGCATAAGTTTTTTTAAACTCTTCCGAAGAAACGCCTGCAATATTTTCTTTTAAGGCATTTCTAAGCTCATCTGCTATCTCTTGTCCTTGTTCAAAACGGTTTTTCTTTTTTGCACAAAAAGAAATATTTGAAATAGTATCAATCAATGAATTTGTAGAAATATTTTTTAATTCAAAAGTGTCTTTTTGTAAAATTGGCTTAATAAGTAGTCCAGACGCAAAAAAATCAGGTTTTGACATTTCAGACCTGTTTTTAATACTAATATTCTTAGTAACAATTGGATTAATTTTTAGCATGCAAAAAACGATATATTCCTACCTATGTCATGATTAAATACCCTAAAAAAATTTATTGCGCTTTTATCACAAATTTATTACAAGTTTGTTACATTACTGTTTACTTTAATTAATTTAAGTATGATATACTATTAAAAAGAGGTTTATATGTTCAAACGCAAATGTAAAATAACTTTTATAGCACACGGTTCAACAATCTATTCGGAAGAAAACAGAATATCCGACAAACTTGAATATCCACCATTAAACGAAAATGGAGAAGAAGAAATTCAAAAAATTGTTGAATTTATTCAAAAACGTGGAGTAAAAACAAACAAAATTTACACAAGCCCTGCACTTTCTTGTGTTCAAAGTGCAGAAATTCTTGCGGAAGAATTAAAACAGGATTTTGAAGTAATTGATGAACTTACAAACAGAAAGTCCGGGATTTGGAGTGGATTAACTTTTAACGAAATAGAAAAAAAATATCCTGAAATGATTGATGATTTTCACAAAAACCCTCTTAGTTTTTGCCCAGCAAACGGCGAAGACATAAACTCTTTTGACATTCGCGTGAACAAAATTCTCAGCAAAATAATTGAACAAAATATAAGAGGTAGAATTATCATCGTAACTCACCCTGCAATTATTCAAGCTGCGATTAAAAATGCTCTAAATATTCCAGCAGAAAATCAGCATAAAATCTATATTAAACCAGCTTCTGCAACACAAATAAGCTATTTTATTGATTGGGCAAGTCTAGTATATTCTGGATATGTACCTGTTTAGGAGTAATAATGCTACTGTTTTTAGTATCTTTTATATTGATTTTTACATCAAGTTATTTTATAGCTTCAATATTTGATACAAAAACTGAAAAAGGGCTTGCTTATATATTTTTAATAGCTTTTGCTCAAATTATTTTAACAACAGAAATCCTGTCTTTGTTTAAACTTATAAAAGAAGTTCCTTTTCTTTGTTTTAATAGCTTGTTTTTTATAAGCACATTTTTTATTTGGAAAAAATTTAAAAGCCCAAAATGGAAACTTGATACAAAAGATTTTTTTCACAGACTTAAAAACACTTTAAAACTTGATAAATCACTTATTCTTTTATCCATTTGCTGGCTTTTTTATGTAATAATTTCAATATTCTTTATAATTGCCTTACCAAATATTACAGCCGATGGAAAAAGTTATCATGTTGCTAGATGCTTTTATTATATTATAAACCAATCATTAGCTCATTTTGAATGTTCAAATATTCGTTTGATAGCATTTCCAATAAATTCTGAAATCCTATATATCTGGGTGCTTTTATTTACAAATAAATTGATTTGTTTAGGAATATTCTCATTTTTAGGGTATTTATTAACTTGCTTTAGCTCTTATAAAATAATCCGTTTTTTAGGTTTTTCAATGCGAAAAGCTATTTGGACAATACTTATATTTAGCTCCTTTGCTAGTGTCATCATTATTTCTGTTGAAACAGAAACCGATTTAATAATCTCAGGATTAATTTCATTATCAATATATCTATTTTTAGAAAGTTTAAGAACTAATTCTCACAAAACAATTTATTTGGCTTCTCTTGCTCAACAGGAGTAAAAACAACCGCTC
The DNA here is from genome assembly GCA_934699705.1 of uncultured Candidatus Melainabacteria bacterium. Classification (GTDB taxonomy): domain Bacteria; phylum Cyanobacteriota; class Vampirovibrionia; order Gastranaerophilales; family Gastranaerophilaceae; genus UBA6984. Next base: position 33,450 of record CAKUXD010000007.1, on the reverse strand, counting down.
TTTTAATTAGTCCAGCCTTGCTAATTTTATTATTTCTTTTTTCATTAAAATTTTCAAAAATCAAATATTTTATAACTTTTTTAGGTTTTACTTTTCTTAACTTTATTGTCTTTTCATCATATAACTACATTTTGAATTTCTCAGATTTTGGAAATTTTTTAAGTTCTGAAGCAAACAATATTATTCACAAAAATAATTTTGGACTAAAAGGTATGTTTGCAAGTCTAATTAAATATTCAAAAATGTTTTTAGATTTTTCAGGTTGTGATTGGAATGTATATTTAACAACACAATTAAGTGATTATTATTCGAAATTATTATCTTTCTTACATTTACAAACAATACCCGATGGTCCTTGTTCTTCGGACCAGAATATATTTAATAATTCTTTAATTGGAGTAAACGCGGGTTGTGGGTTACTAAGTTTTTTACTTGTACTACCTTGCCTTATATGCTCTATCATAGCACCCATTTTCAAAAAAAATAAAAAAATCATTTTTCTAGGATTTTTTGGATTAGCTATACTAATTAATTTACTAGTGTTCTCATATTTTCTTGCCTTTATGAGCTATAACATAAGATTTTTCACTTCGATAATTTTAATTTCTTCTCCAATATTAATTTTTTCTTACTACAAATCTAATTGTAATATTCTGAAAATAACTTATGTTTTAATTGCGTGTTATTACTTGATTTTTTGCACTTGTAATGTTACGCAAAGAACATTAATCAATGTGTTGCAAGAAATAAAAAAAGATGGTATTGTTCAATTTCGATTAAATTATAACTGCTCAAGACACATAAAATCAGGTATTTACGCGACAGACTGGTGCTATGTTGGTGATATTTTGAAAGAAAATTTCAATCGTCCTGAATATAAAGTTTTAATATATCCTAGTTCTGGAACAGGACTATTACAAGAAATAATAAAGAAAAGACAAGGCTTTAATTATGAATTTAAAAGTCTTGAAAATCATGAAAAAGTAAATTATAACGATTATGACATTTTAATTATACCAAAATATGGACAACTTCTAACAAAGTTCAAAATAACAGACACAGACAAACATATTAGTCAAAATATTGACTTAAACAAAGAATGCGAATGTGTTTACTATAATTTTGAAAATAGAATATATAAGCAAATAACTTCTACAAAAGGTGAAGCTATTGTAAAAAAATGTTTACTAGGAAAAAAATTCTTTGAAAAATATCCATTCAAATTATATATACAAACAAAAGATCACTACATTTACATCAATTTGAATTCAATATCAAAATTCAAATAAACTTATGCTCTACCATACATATCCTCGTATCTGATAATATCTTCTTCTAACAAGATACTTCCTTGTTGAAGTTCAATAATTTCAACATCATCATCTGAAAGATTTTGTAAAGAATGTTTTTCGCCAATAGCGATATCAACGCTTTGCCCTACTGATAATTGCAAGGTTTCCTCGCCTTTTAAAACAGTTGCGTTACCATAAGCCACAACCCAATGTTCAGAGCGGTGATTATGAGATTGAATTGACAATTTTTGACCTGCATTTACGTGAATTTTTTTAGTTAAAAAGCCTTCGCCTGAAGCGATACAAGTATAATATCCCCAAGGTCTATATACAGTTTTATGAACCTTATGGGCATCATTATCATTTTTCTTTAATTTTTCATAAATCTTTTTAACATCTTGTGCTTTATCAGTTTTACAAGCTAAAATTGCATCTTCTGTTTCCACCACAACAGTATCTTCTAAACCAATTGTTGCAACTAACTTTGAAGAAGAATATACGAATGTATTTTTAGACTCCTCGTCCATAACATTTCCAATAAATACATTGCCATTAGCGTCTTTTTCGCTTACATCATAAAGCGCTTGCCAAGAACCGATATCATTCCAATCGCTTTCTAATTTTACTAAAGCAATTTTATCAGACTTTTCCATAACCGCGTAATCTACTGAAATACTTGGCATTTTGTCAAAAGAAGCAAATGGAATTTCTGAAGATTTTGTAAAATCAAATTCTTTTAATAAATCAAAAATTTCAGAATTTGCTTTTTCTAACTCACTTAAAAAAGTTGAAGCTTTAAACATAAATATACCGCTATTCCAGTAATATGTACCTTCATCAATATACTTTTGGGCAGTTTTAGCATCTGGCTTTTCAACAAATTGTTTTACTTTAAAACCATCACAAATTTTTTCATCTTTAACATTGATATATCCATAACCAGTTTCAGGATAAGATGGTTGAATACCAAAAGTTACAATATAACCTTCTTTTGCGATTTTTTCACCACGCATAACAGTTGTTTTGAACGCCCCCAAATCTCTGATTAAAGGGTCAGAAGGCGCTACAATAATAACTGGATCTTCTTCTTTTGATATTGTTTGAATATATTTTGTTGCAACAGCAATAGCTGGCGCAGTATTTTTCGCAACAGGTTCAGCCAAAACCTTTGCTTTTTTACTCAAAGCCTGCAATTGAAATTTAACATTTGAAAGATGTTTTGTATTTGTAATACTGATAATATTTTCAGATGGTGCAAAGCAAGCTAATCTTTCAAATGTAGATTGAATTAAACTTTTTTCCATATTCAAATTCAACAATTGTTTTGGGTAAAGTTCCCTGGACAAAGGCCACAATCTGCTTCCTGAACCACCAGCTAATATTAATCCGTACATAATTTTCTCCTATAAATCTGTATCCTTATAATATCAGAAAAAAAAATATAAACAAATCTTAATCAGGGACTTGAATTTAGATTATGTTTAAAATAAGATTAATTTACAGGCTTTGGCACCTGTAAATTTCGCAACCTGAAAAATAATAATACATTAGAAATAAAGGAATGGAAAGATGAAAAATCCGATTATTGAAAATTTAGAAAATGGCTTTAAAAAAGCTGAAATTCCTCAAATGAATCCTGGCGATACAGTAAAAGTTTTCGTAAGAATCGTTGAAGGAAACAAAGAAAGAACCCAAGCATTTGAAGGTACTGTTATTAAAGACAGAGGCGAAGGTTTAAATAAAACAATCACAGTAAGAAAAGTATTCCAAGGCGTTGGCGTAGAACGTGTATTCTTACTTCACTCACCAAGAATTGAAAAATTCCAAGTTCTAAGACGTGGTGATGTTAAACGCGCTAAATTGTACTACTTGAGAGAACGTTCAGGTAAAGCAACTCGTATTAAGGAAAAAATTGAAAAAAGATAGTCATATTCACTGGTATCCAGGGCATATAGCTAAGGCTGAAAGACAACTTAAAGAAAAACTAAATCTTTGTGATGTTGTTATTGAAGTTTTAGATGCAAGAATCCCGTTTAGCAGTACATATAACAATATCAAATCATTATTAGGCGGAAAACCCCGCCTAATTTTGTTAAATAAGGCAGATTTGGCAGACAGAAACGAACTTAAACTTTTTATAAACAAAATAAAAGAAAGTTCTGGGTGCGATGTCATGGTTACTGATGCAAAAAATTCCAAAGATTTGTCGCCGATTATCAAAAAAACTTTAAGTTTGGCAGAACCAAAAATTCAAGCACAAATGGCAAAAGGTTTATTGCGCAGACCTGCAAGAGTTATGGTAGTTGGCATGCCGAATGTCGGAAAATCAAGCGTAATTAACAAATTAACAAAATCTTCAAAAACAAAAATTGGTGCAAAAGCGGGAATTACGCGACAACAACAATGGGTAAGAATTAATAAAGACCTTGAACTTTTAGATACCCCTGGGATTATTCCAATGCGACAAGACGACCAAGAAGTAGCAACGAAATTAGCATTTGTAAACTCTGTTTCTGAAAATGCTTATGACAATGAAATTGTCGCTCAGGATTTATTAAATATTCTTTCGCGAAAATATTTAAAACAAATTCAAGAATATTATAATGTTGAAGAATTATCACTGGAAAACATTGCAAAAAGCAGAAATTGGATAGTTTCTAACGCACAACCAGACATTGAGCGAACTGCAATTTTCATTTTAAAAAATTTCCGTGACGGAAAAATAGGAAAATTTATTTTAGATGAACTCGAACCACAATCTATTTGAATTTGACAAATCTTTAGATATAGATTTTTTAATCGGCACAGACGAAGCAGGGCGTGGTCCAGCGTCAGGTGGGGTTTTCGCGTCAGCCGTATATATAAATAATTTTGAAATAGAAAAAGATTTATCAAAACTAAACGACTCTAAAAAATTAACCGCAAAAGTTAGAGAAGAACTTTACGACGTTATTTTAAATAACACAATCAATGAAACTATTTGCGTTGAAGTTGAGGATATTGAAAAATTTAACATTTTGAATTGTTCTCTAAAGGCAATGAAATTAGCCTGCGAAAGTGTTATTAAACAACTTTCCCCTACCAATTCATTACTTACGATTGTAGATGGAAACCAATTAATCAGAAATTATTCCTATCCTCAAAAGTGGATAAAAAAAGGAGATGCAACTTCTGCCTCAATTGCTGGTGCAAGTATCTTGGCAAAAGTTTCACGTGATAGATACATGCAAAAACTTCACGAAGAATTTCCTCAATACAACTGGGCAAAAAACGCTGGATATTTAACTAAAGAGCATATTGAAGCAATAAAAAAATACGGTCCTTGCAAATATCATCGACTTTCATTTTTAAAAAAGATTTTATCAGAGCAACCTAAACAAATGAGTTTACTGTAATGACAATTTCACCAAACATAGACAAATACATAAAAGACTCTCTAATCAACGGAAAAGTTTGTCGATTTAACAAATCAAATATCAGCGTTTTTATTACAAATATAATCGCAGACATGCCTGAAGGTAAAAAACAAGATTATTATTGGATTGTAAGACAAGCAATGCAAATTTGGAATAAATTTTCTGCGGTAAATTTTATTGAAACAAACACTCAAAACGCAGATATAATAGTTAATTGGACAAAAGTTGGAATTAAAAACGAGGGCAATTGTAAATATAGAAGCATTATTGCAAATGAAATTAAAGCTATTACAATAGAAATAGGACTTGATAACGAATATTCACCAAAAATCATCAATAATTCCACAATTTTACACACTTGTCTGCACGAATTTGGGCATTCTTTGGGGCTTGGACATGGCGTAGATACAGAGGATTTAATGTTTGTGCCACATCAAAAAACTTTAAATTCACCCAGCAAAAACGATTTATGCGTTTTAAATCTTTTATATAAAAATCAACTTGGCACAACTTTTGAAAATCTTATAAGATATTAATATAGCAGACTTTTTATATCATTTTTATTCAGGCTGTACAACGAAGAAAGAATTACTGAAATTTCTTTTGATTTAAAACCTTGTTGTTTCAAAATTTCAATTTTTTCTTTAATTTCTAAAGTATCTGATTTTTCTTGAGCGAAAGTCATAGCAACGATTTCGCCTTTAATTTCATCTTTAAAATATTGAATAACATCAGATATATTATTAATAACAATTTCTTCAAAAAGTTTTGTAAGCTCTCTGCCAATAGCAACCTTAATATCAGGTGCAATAGCCTGAATTATTTTTAAAGTTTTACCCAAACGGTTTGGCGATTCATAAAATACCATATTTGAGAATTTATGATTACTGTACAAATCCTGAATTTGCTTTTCTGTTTTTGGCAAGAACCCTACAAACGTGTATTCTTCTGTTTTTCTAGGAATTTGAGATAAAAAAGTTGAAACGGCACAAGAACCAGTTAAAGAAGTTGTAGAGATATTATTTTTGCGTAATTCTTCTAATAAAACTGCCCCAGGGTCGCAAATTAAAGGTGTTCCAGCGTCAGAAACAAGCGCAATAGTTTTGCCGGAATTCAGTAAATCCAACATCATAGAAACACGTTCACGCTCGTTGTACTTGTGATATGAAACAGTTTTTGTTTTTATATCATAGTGATTAAGGAGTTTTTGCGTAACTCGAGAGTCCTCACAGGCAATAATATCAACTTCTTTCAAGATTTCAATTGCCCTAAGTGTAATATCTTTAATGTTTCCAATCGGAGTTGGAATTATATAAAACTGAAATTTCCTAGCCATAAATTTATTTTACAACAAAAAATTATAATTCTTCAAACCACTCTATCAGCGGGCGAATTTCTCCCATTTCACCGTTGAAATCTTTTAAAACTGTATCTATATCTAAATTTTCTTTTATAGGTTCAATCGAAAAAATTCCGTCATTATACACTGAAGAAAAGTTTAAACCCTCATTTGCACAATATGGAACATTTACATTGCCATCTTTTTTCAAATACGCCAAACCATGAGTTCTGCAAGTTATTCCACGATGTGAATAAACACAACAGGATTTATTAACTAAAAATGGACAAGCATATAAAAATCTTTCCCCCTTGAATTTTTCTCGTTTACGTCTAATCTCAAGCACATTACGCTTAATTATTTGTTTAATTTCTTCAGGTAATTCAACAAATGCATTCATCAAATAGCACATTTCAACCCAAGAAAAAGGATATTCACCAATTTCACAACAATTAGCGCACCCTTGATGACAATAAATAAATTCTGAATACTCTTTAAAATACTCATCTAGTTTGTTTTGAAATTTCTCAATAAATTTTCCATACTCGTTTTTCATAAGCAAATACTACCATAAAATTGATAAAAAATATTTAAGTTATATAATTTATAAACGATGAAGAAACAATGCCCAATTTGTAATAACCAAAATATTAAAACTATCAAAAATGGAGTTAGAGATAACAAAAATATTGATGTTTTAAAATGTTCAAAATGTGGGATAGAATTTTTGAACGACTTTTCGCAAGCCTCTGCTGAATTTTACAAAAATGGAAGCATGCACTCAAAAATAGACACAAAACTTTGGTTAGAAAAAACTTCAATTGATGATATCAGAAGATTTAACTCGTTGAAAAATATCTTAAAAAATAAATCCTTACTGGACTTTGGCGCTGGTAGCGGAAACTTTTTAAAATTAGCATCAAAAACAACTAAAAATTGCGCTGGCTGTGAACTAGATTGTTCTTTAGATAATTTTTACAACGAACAAAATCTGGACATTAGACACAACTTAGATGAATTTTCTCAAAAATTTGACAAAATAACTATGTTTCACGTACTTGAGCATCTTGAAAATCCAAAAGAAATTTTAACTCAACTAAAAGAGAAATTAAACACAAACGGCGAATTGATAATTGAAGTACCAAACTCTAACGATGCACTTTTAACGCTTTATAATAACTCAGCTTTCAAAAATTTTACATATTGGAGTTGCCACTTATTTGCTTATAATCAAAAAAATATAAAATTATTACTTAACCAAACAGGTCTTAAAATAGCAAAAATAAAGCATATCCAACGATTTCCATACACAAATCACCTCGGTTGGATAAAAGATAATAAAGGTGGCGGACAAAATAGATATAAAACCTTAAAATTGATTAATTATTTTTATACACTGTTTTTAAAACTTACCCAAAAAACAGATACAATCATGGTATTTGCAAAAAAATCAGAATAACTTGATTACAAGATATGTTTATTATAAAATCAAATCGTATAAGACTTATAAACAGAGGAGATAAAAAATGTCAAGAAAACCTATTATTGCTGGTAACTGGAAAATGAACCTTTTACAAACACAAGCAAGAGAATTATTCATGGGTATTGCAAAATACGCAGAAAACTATAAAGTTGAAGAATTACCAACTATTGTAATCGCACCAACATTTCTTTCAGTAGGTGCAGTAGAAAGCATGAGATGTGATAGATGCAGACCATTAGTAAAAACTGCAGTTCAAAACTGCCACTGGGAAAACTCAGGCGCTTACACAGGTGAAATTTCAGTAGAAATGGCAAAAGACGCAGGTTGCGATTATGTAATTATTGGACACTCAGAAAGAAGACAATACTTCTCAGAAACAGATGAAATGATTAACAAAAAAGCTAAAGCAATCCTTGCTGGTGGCTTAATCCCAATTATCTGCTGTGGCGAAACATTAGAACAAAGAGAAGCTGGCGTTACAGATTCACACATCGCAGGTCAAATTAAAGCTGCATTAGAAGGAATTTCTTCAGAAGATGTTGAAAAATCAGTTATCGCTTACGAACCAATTTGGGCTATCGGAACAGGTAAAACTTGTGATTCAGCAGAAGCAAACAGAGTAATAGCTATGATTAGAAACGTAGTTAAAGAAGTTGCTGGAGCTAAAGCTAGTGAAGAAATCAGAATTCTTTACGGCGGTTCAGTAAAACCAAACACAATTGAAGAACAAATGCGTCAATCAGATATTGATGGTGCTTTAGTTGGTGGCGCTTCATTAAAAATTGACAGCTTCAACGAAATCATTGAAAACACAATGAAAACAATGTAATTTAAAGCGCGAAAATGTCTAAAGACATTTTCGCGCTTTAATAAAATATAAATAAGGAGAACAAAATGGCACAACAATTTTCACAACAAGTAAAAATTAGAACTGGTTTATATGTATTCTTAAAAGAAACTCCAAATCCAGTTGTAATGTACTTTGATAATCCTCAAGCAGCTTATGACGAACTAAAACAAGCTATGAAATCAGCAACTCCTGTTTTAGTTGACAAACAAGCAAACGGACCAATCAAAAGATTATGCGTTATATCAAACCAAATAAGAGGCTTGGCACTTCAAGATGAACAATACCAATAAAGTTTTAATTGAAGATATCGAAAATGCAGTAAACAAAACAATAGAAGTGGATTTTGAAGATACTATTGAAGATATTCCATCAACAAAACCTGTTCAAGCTCATTTATTAATAAAATCTATTGGTGATTTTATTGAAATAACTGGAAATGTTAAGGCAAATTTAACATTAGAATGTGATTTATGCTTAAAGGAATTTGAGTATAAATTAGACGAAGAAATAGAAGAAACCTTCGCAAAAAACTCTCTGTTAGAGGAATACGGGCAAGAAACAGAAATCAAAGACGGACAATTTGTAACAGATCTTCAAGGTAGTAACGAAATTGATATATGTGATTTATTGTATCAATATGTAATATTAAATATACCAAATAAAAAAGTTTGTGGTATAAATTGTAATAAGGGGACTTTTATAACAGATGAAGAATTTGTAGAAGAAGACCCACGAATGGAAGTATTTAAAAACATCAAAATTGATAAGAAATAAAAGAAAGGTATAGAAAAATGGCAGTACCAAAGAAAAGAACAGGCGCTAGAAAACAAGCAACAAGACGCTCTCATTGGAAAGCGATTAAACCAGCTACAACAAAATGTTCACATTGTGGTGCAACAGTATTAGCACACACAGTATGTACAGAATGTGGCTATTACAAAGGTAAAGCAGTAAGTATTAAATCTGCAGACTATGTAGAAGTTAAAGAAGAAAAGAAACCTGCAAAGAAAACTTCAGCAAAAAAAGCAACTAAAAAAGTTGAAGAAAAAGTTGAAGAAACAAAAGCAGAAGAAAAGACTGAAGAAGTAAAAGCAGAAACAGAAGAAAAAACTGAAGAATAGTTTTTACTAAAAATCAGAGGAATAAATGACAAGAATAGCAATAGATGCAATGGGTGGTGATTACGCTCCGCACGAAATAGTTGCGGGTGCAGTTTGGGCTGCCTATGAATACAATGTACCTATCGAACTTGTTGGAAGACAAGAAGATATTCAACGTGAATTGGACAAAATAAAACACGAAGGCTTTTTATCCGATTGCGGTCAAAAAGGTGCAAAAAAACGTATTCGCGTAGATATGTCTAAACTTGACATAAAAATAACACATGCCGATGAAGTTATTGAAATGGGCGAACACCCAGGGCAAGCAATCCGTAAGAAGAAAAAATCTTCTATCGTTGTGAGCGTAAAATCAGTAGCAGAAGGAAGTTCAGACGCACTTGTAGCAGCAGGCTCAACAGGAGCTGCTATGGCTGCAAGTCTGTTTGGCATGGGTAGAATAGCTGGAATTAGCAGACCAGCTATTGCAGCAACATTACCATCGTTGAAAAAACCTATTGTAGTTATTGACGGTGGTGCTAATAGTGAATGTACGCCTGAAATGTTGTATCAATTCGCTATTATGGGTTCTTTATATTCTAAACAACTTTTAGGAATAAAAGAACCAAGAGTAGGCGTTTTAAACATTGGTTCAGAAGAAACAAAAGGTAACGCACTTGCTCAGGAAACCTTCAAAATTTTAGAACAAAATAAAGATAAATTTAATTTTGTAGGTAATATAGAAGGAAACAAATTACTTTTAGATACTTGTGATGTTGTAGTTTGCGATGGCTTTGTCGGAAACGTAACATTAAAAGTAACAGAAGGAGTTGCTTCTTTATTATTTAGACTAATTAAGGAACAATTCGCATCTTCAATTGTAGGTGGAGTTGTTGGCTTAATGGCTAAAGTATTTTTAAGTAAAATTTACCCAAGAATTAACTATGAAGAATACGGTGGTTCTTTGTTATTAGGTGTAAAAGGCATTACAGTTATTTCTCATGGAAGAAGTAAGGCTTATGCAATTAAAAACGCTGTCAGAGTAGCAAAAGAAGCCGTTGAAACAGGGTTAAACAAAAAAATTACAGAACTTATCGGAGGATAATTGAAAAAAATAGCATTTTTATTCCCAGGACAGGGTTCCCAAGCAGTTGGCATGGGAAAGGATTTGTTTGAAAATTACGAGTCTGCTCGTAAAGTTTTTGAAACTGCCAACAAAGTTTTAAACAAAGATATTACAAAAATGTGTTTTGACGGTCCAGAAGACGATTTAAAACAAACTATAAACACGCAACCAGCAATATTAACGACTTCTATTGCAGCATTAGAAGCCTTCAAATCAGAACTTGATATAACTCCGGCTTATACTGCAGGTCATAGTTTAGGCGAATATGGTGCTTATTATGCAAGTGATGTTATCAATTTAGAAACTGCATTAAAACTTATTCAAAAAAGAGCAGAATTAATGAATGAAATAACAGGCGGTTCTATGGCAGCTGTGCTAAAAGCAGACGAAGCTCTGATTAAAGATTGTATTAACGAAGTTGACGGATATGTTGACATTGCAAACTACAATTCGCCTGCGCAAATTGTTATTACTGGTGATAGCGATGCCGTAAAACAAGTATGCGAACTTTTAACCCAAAAAGGAGTTAAAAGAATTGTTCCACTTGCCGTTTCAGGTGCATTCCATTCAGAATTTATGAAACAAGCTGGAGAAAAATTTGCAGAATTTGTTAAAGATATTGAAATAAAAGATACAGAAATTCCAGTTGTAACGAATGTTGATGCAGAATTTACAACAACAGAATTTAAAGAAAAAATGTCAAAACAAATTTATTCATCTGTATATTGGTATCCTTCAATTGAAAAAATCATCGCTCAAGGCGTAGATACGTTCATTGAATTTGGTAACGGTACAGTTTTATCAGGGTTAAACAAAAAAATAAATCCTGAAATTACAACATATAACATTTACGACAAACAATCATTGGTTGAAACCATTGAAAAATTAAAAGGAGTATAATAATGAGTGAAAAATTAGCGCTAGTAACAGGCGGTTCTCGCGGTATAGGAAAAGCATGCGCACTTGAGCTTGCAAAAGCTGGCTACGACGTGATTATTAATTATGCAGGTAATGAAGAAGCTGCAAAACAAACAGTTACAGAAATCGAAGCATTAGGCGTTAAGTCAGAAGCATACAAATTCGATATTGCAAATAACGAAGAAGTAAATACTGCAATTGCAACAATAATCGAAAAATATGGTAGAATTGATGTTCTTGTAAATAATGCAGGCATAACACGCGACGGTTTATTTATGAGAATGAGTAAAGAAAATTGGGATTCAGTTATTAATACTAATTTAACAGGTGCATTTAATGTAACACAACCTGTAATTAAATTAATGATGAAACAACGTTCAGGTGCAATCGTAAACATGGCAAGTATTGTTGGTGTATATGGTAACGCAGGACAAGCAAATTATGCAGCAGCAAAAGCAGGTTTAATCGGATTTACAAAATCATTATCAAAAGAACTTGCTTCAAGAAATATCCGCGTAAATGCAGTTGCTCCGGGATTTGTTCAAACAGATATGACAAAAGGACTTGATTCTGAAAAAATATCCGAACATATTCCACTAAAACGCTTGGGTGAAGCACAAGACATTGCAACTGCTGTAAAATTCTTAGCAGTTGATGCTCAATATGTTACAGGTCAAGTTTTACAAGTTGACGGAGGCTTAACTATATAGGCTATTTCGCGCAAATCGTTACAAAAAATATTAAAAAATTTGCAAAAAAATGTTTATTTAGTATAATTAATTTATAATAGTAATAAAGATAGTTACAAAAAGAGGAAAAAACAATGAGTACATTAGAAAAAGTAAAAAAAGTAGTTGTAGATCAATTAAGTGTTGATGAAAGTTTAGTAACTCCAGAAGCTAGCTTCACAGGAGATTTAGGCGCAGATTCATTAGACACAGTTGAATTAGTTATGGCTTTTGAAGAAGAATTCGGTTGCGAAATTCCTGATGAAGAAGCTGAAAAAATTCAAACAGTTCAAGATGCTGTAAACTACATTGAAGCTCATTCTTAATTGAATGAATAAAAGTTAGATAAAACGTATAAAGAGGGTAATTATTGCGTATGTTATACGCCAAGTTATCCTCTTTATTTGTAAAAAGAGGTAAGATTTATGGAAAAAAGACGAGTAGTAATTACAGGTATGGGCGCAATCAGCCCTTACGGTATAGGCACAGAAATTTTTTGGGAAGGCGTAAAAAACGGTAAAAGTTGTATTACAAAAATTTCCCCAGAAAGATTAGATTTAGAAAAACAAACAACACACGTATATGGCGTTGTTGCAGAATATGATGAAGCAAAATACATGGATCCAAAAGAAGCAAAACGTCTTGATAACTTCATCAAATTTGGACTTGTAGCAAGCGAGGAAGCAGTTGCACAATCAAAATTAGACATGTCTAAGGAAGACGAATATCGTTGTGGTTGTTTAGTAACGTCAGCAGCTGGAGGTCATAGAACTATTGAAGAAAACCACTTAACCATGCTTAAACGTGGATATACAAAATGTTCTCCATTTACAGTTCCAGCAATGATTGTAAACATGGTTGCAGGTAAAATTGCAATTAAATATGGCTTAAAAGGCGTTAATAAAGCTATTGTTTCAGCTTGTGCATCAGCAAATCACTCAATAGGAGATGCATTCAGAACTATTCAATACGGCGAAGCAGACGTAATTCTTACTGGTGGTTCAGAAAGCACAATTTGTAACATGGGTGTAGGAGGTTTTTCAGCAGCAAGAACCTTAACAAAGAGAAATGACGAACCTACAAAAGCATCAAGACCTTACGACATTGACAGAGATGGTTTTGTAATGAGCGAAGGCGCAGGTGTTTTAGTTATGGAAGAATTGGAACACGCAAAAAAACGTGGTGCAACTATTTTGGCAGAAATTGTTGGCTATGGTCAAACTTGCGATGCTTATGATATTGTAGCGCCAGACCCATCAGGTCAAGCTGCAGCAAAAGCAATGGAATTTGCCGTAAAAGATGCGGGTATTAAACCTGAAGATGTTGATTATATTAACACTCATGGAACAAGCACACATGTCGGAGATATTGGAGAATCTTTAGCTATTGCAAATGTTTTTGGAGATTTAGATAAAAACTCTCACTTGCTAGTAAGTTCAACAAAAAGTATGCATGGCCATCTTTTAGGCGCAGCTGGTGCTGTTGAAGCTATAGTTTGTATAAAAGCACTTCAAGAAGGTGTTGTTCCGCCAACAATCAATCTTGAAAACCAAGACCCAGAAGTTGCAAACTTGAATTACGTACCAAATACGGCAGTAAAAGCTGATTTAAAATACGCAATGTCAAACTCTTTCGGTTTTGGCGGTCATGATGCTTCGTTAATTTTCAAAAAATATGAAGATTAATAATGAATTATAAACATAAATCGGGGCAAGCAGACGCTTGCCCCGATTTATTATCTTTATAACCAATTACAGATATCGTCTTTGCAAAGAACTTTTTCCAAATCTTCAAGAACGTCTTTTCTAGTAAGATTGAAAGTTAAAGGAGTAATTGAAATTTTATTTTGTCTTATTGCGTAAATATCTGTATTTTCTTTTTCTTTTTCAGTTGAGAGTTTACCCGCCATCCAATAGTATGTGTTCCCTCTTGGATCAATTCGTTTTTCATAATTATCAGTAAACATTCTTCCGCCCATTTCAGTTACGGCAACTCCAGTAATATCTTCTTGTGGAATTCCAGGGATATTAATGTTTAGAACTGATTTTTCAGGGAAAGTAAAATCTTTTAATTTAGGAATTAAACTATCAATGAACTTGGCGGAGAATTTAAAATCTTCGAATTGCGGTTTATAGGAATTTAGAGAAACTGCGATGCTGGGAATATTCATCATAGCGCCTTCAATAGCACAGCTAACCGTTCCTGAGTAAATAATATCGTGGCCTAGATTTGGTCCATGGTTAATACCCGAGATTACTAAATCAGGTTTTTCATCATCTTTAAGAATAGCGCTAACGCCGATTTTCACACAATCTCCAGGAGTTCCAGAAACAGCCCAAGAACGAATTGCTCCATATTTAGGTTCAACTTCATCGACTCTTAATGGAGAATTAAGAGTTATAGAATGAGCAGCAGCAGAGCGTTCTCTGTCTGGAGCGATTATATAGACACGATAACTTTCAGATAATTCTGATACTAGCGCTTTAATTCCATCGGCAAGAATACCGTCATCATTTGCAACTAAAATATTCATAAAACAACCTTTCTTAATAATTAGATTACTTAAAAAAGGAGTAAAATCAATACTCTAGGCGGACATGATTGAAAAAAGTTAACAAAGTAGCGAAAAAATCTTGCAAAAAGAAAATTACGGAGTAGAATAGAGATATCAGGTAACGCATAAGGCGTCGAACGCATTAATAACGCGGGGTGGAGCAGCCTGGTAGCTCGTCGGGCTCATAACCCGAAGGTCGTCAGTTCAAATCTGGCCCCCGCAACCATTTATTTTAAAGGGTTTTAGCTAATTGCTAAAACCCTTTTTGTTGTTCATCAAGTAGATTATTAAAACACATTATGCTACTTTTTCAAGAAGTTAATTTTAAAATTTAAGTCATAAAAATCGATACAAATTTAGTTAAAACTGCACAGCAAAATCTATATTTTAATTTTAAATGTTTTATTTTACATTTTTGCTGAAAGTTATTACAAACATAAAAATCTGCTTGTTGACAATTGGGCGTAGTCTATTACATAATTGAATTATAGAAAGGCTGGAAATATGGCAAAAATTATTTTAACTGGTGATAGACCAACAGGAAAACTTCATATTGGACACTACGTAGGCTCGTTAAGAGAACGTGTTGCATTACAAAATGAAGGAGGCTTTGATAAAATTTTTATCATGATAGCTGACGCGCAAGCATTAACTGACAACGCAGAGAACCCTCAAAAAGTTAGAGATAACATTATTGAAGTAGCTCTTGACTATTTAGCTTGCGGAATTGATCCACAAAAAACGACAATTCTTATACAATCAATGATTCCTGAGCTTACAGAGTTAACTTTTTATTATATGAATTTGGTTACAGTTGCAAGAGTACAAAGAAATCCGACTATAAAAAGTGAAATTCAAATGAGAAATTTTGAAAATAACATTCCAGTTGGATTTTTGGCTTATCCAATAAGCCAAGCTGCGGACATTACAGCCTTTGGAGCAACCACAGTTCCAGCAGGTGAAGACCAAAAACCAATGCTTGAACAATGCAGAGAAATCGTTCATAGATTTAATTTCTTATATGGTGAAACACTTGTTGAACCAGACATTATGCTACCTAGAAATAGTGCGTGCTTGCGTCTTCCAGGACTTGACGGTAAAGCAAAAATGAGCAAATCTTTAGGTAATTGCATTTACTTATCTGATGAACCTGAAGATATCAAAAAGAAAATCATGTCTATGTTCACAGACCCTAACCACTTAAAAGTTGAAGACCCTGGAGAAACAAAAAACAACCCTGTTTTCATATATTTAGACGCATTCTGCAAAGATGAACATTTTGAAGAATTTCTGCCAGAATACAAAAATCTTGATGAGTTAAAA
This sequence comes from uncultured Candidatus Melainabacteria bacterium, assembly GCA_934699705.1. GTDB lineage: Bacteria > Cyanobacteriota > Vampirovibrionia > Gastranaerophilales > Gastranaerophilaceae > UBA6984. Next base: position 17,324 of record CAKUXD010000007.1, on the reverse strand, counting down.
GCACATTATCAAAGAGGTGGTTTAGGTGATGTTAAAGTTAAAAAATTCTTAAATAACATAATCCAACAAGAACTTGAACCAATTCGAACTCGTCGTAAAGAATGGGAACAAAAATCTGCAGAAGTTTATGAAATACTAAAAGAAGGTACAAAAGAAGCTAAAAAAGTTGCAGAACAAACCCTTTATAATGTTCGAAATGCAATGAAAATAAACTACTTTGATTAGTTTTTAATTTATGTTAATAAAACTTCAAGCACAGATAAAAATCTTTTTGTCTGTGCTATATTATAATTATTGGAAGAAGGAATTATGGAAATAGGACTAAGACCCCATCATTTTTTATGTTTACCCGGATACAAAGGGTATAATTACAATGCAGCTCAGAAAACAAGCTGGGACATAATATCTAAACAGCTTCGCGACAATCCTGATACGGATATCGTAATTTTAAGCGGTAAAGATGATTTATGTAAAAAATGTCCTAATGACGGGACTGGGACTGCAATTTGCAAAGATAATTCTGTTAACCAATTAGATGAAAAAGTCAAAAATTTGATTGGTTTAGTAACAGGGGAAAAATATAAATTTAGCGAAATTATGCGACGTATGGCTTGGGTTATGACACCAGAAATTCATAAAGAGCTTTGTTCTACTTGTACTTGGTGGAGAAAAGGTTTATGCCACGACACATTTGAACCTAAAAACACAGCTCCATTCTTGTCTGTAACTTCAAATGGTAAGATTGACCCTTCAACATTGACGTATGTACCACCAACAAGAAAAGCTGCTTAATTTTAAACTTTGTAATTTTTGAATTTATCATTTATGTTTACAATGGTACATTGGTAGAAGTGTTGTAAATATTAAATTTGAGGTGTAAGATTAGATAAAACATTTACGAGAAATTTTTTGTTTGCTTAAAAATTTTACCATTTTTTATTTCAATCTTTAAATTTTACGTCGATTTTTCAAAATCTTTAATAAACTAATTTTATATCCGCTAAATAGCACTACTGTTGCGCCAAACCAAGCTGCAGGGGTAGCAAAACATATTCCCAAAAATCCAAATTTAAAACCAAAAACAAAAGCAAAAACGGCTCTCATAATAAGTTCCGTAGTGCCTGAAATTAAAGGAACAACAACTTGCCCCATACCTTGCAAAACATTTCTGTATAGCAAAAGCAAACCTAAGAAAATAAAGAAAATCATTATTATATGTAAATACAAGGTGCCAAGGTGAATAACTTCTATATTCGGTTCGCTCATAAATATTCTGATTAAATCTTGCGAGAAGAAGGTTAAAACAAAAACTGCGACAATTGTTACAGCAATAACTATGCCCAAAGCTGATTTTGCACCTTGCTTAATCCTAGACATTTTATTTGCACCAAAGTTTTGTGCTGTGAAAGTTGCCATTGTTGCACCTAAAGCGACAAAAACTTGTGAAAAAATTTGGTCAACTCGCATTGCAGTTGTATATGCAGCAACTGCAATTGAGCCTAAACCGTTTAAAACATATTGAAGCGCCAAAATCCCAAGAGTTAAAATAGACATTTGAAAACCCATTGGAATACCAATTCTTAAATGTTCTAACATAAAGGCTTTATCAATTTTCCAATCTCCTTTTTGTAAATGTAAAATTGGAAATTTCCATAACATAAAACTTACACAAAGAATTGTGGCAACTAATTGTGCAAGAACTGTTGCACAACCTGCGCCAGCAACTCCCATTTTAAACTTAACTACAAATAACAACGCTAAAAATATATTTAAAATTGATGAAAAAATCAGGAAATAAAGCGGAGTTTTGCTATCACCTAAGGCTCTGATTACGTTTGAAGATAGATTATAAAAAACTGTTGCAAAAATCCCAGCAAACATAATGAATAAATAGATATTTGCCATATAAATGATATCAGAAGGCGTTCTCAAAAAAGCAAGCATTTGATATGTGAAAGGAGTTGATAAAAGTGTCATTACGAGCATTAAACCACCAGACAAATAAACAGAAGTTGTAAAAGATTTTCGAACCATATCATAATCTTTAGCGCCAAATCTTTGAGCTAAAACAACTGTAAACCCCTGAGTTGAAGCAAAAATAAAACTAATCACAAAAAATATTAAAGGTGCAGTAGTACCAACGGCGGCCAATGCTTTAATTCCGACATACCTGCCGACAATTACTGCGTCAGCAAAGTTGTAAAGTTGCTGAAATAGATTTCCTATAAAAATAGGAAACATGAACTCTAATATTAACTTTAAGGGGTGTCCATTCGTTAATTCTTTTATTGCCATACTTCCAAACCTCGCTTAATATATTAGCATAAAACATCAATAGAAAAAAGAAATTTTGTGGTTTTTAAAATTTGCAAGATACAATAAATATATGTTCTCTTTCTCATTGTTTACAAGAATAGAAATTTATCTGAATATGAACTCTTAACTTGACGCGCGTAGATTAAAAAAAAAAATTCTCAACTTTTATAAAAAAACAACTTAAACTTTTAAACAGTATATTCAGTACTTGTTGGATTATTTAATTCTGCAATTACGTTTGTAAGTTTCGCAATTTCTTCGTCATTATCTTCTTCTTCATTATTTTCAATTAATTCAGCAAGATAACTTTTCACCTGCGTAATTTCAAGTGGTGTATCTTTATCACCATTTAGTTTTTCTGCTAACTCATCTAAGTATTTTTTTGATTTATCTTGTAAATCTTTATAAAATTTTTCATTTTTAGATTCATCATTACTACTCATAACAATATTGGCAAACAAATGAGCACCTTTATCAAAGTCATCAATGGTAATATTTTCAGTATCTTTGCCATAAACAGTATCCCAAGCATCATCAAACTGTTTATATGCATTTAATAATTTATCTGAAATTTTAACTTCTTTGTTTTCAGCACTTTTTATATAATCTTGTAATTGCTTACGGTTAATAGTTTTACCGTCCCCGCCGATTGCAACAGAAATCGAAGCAAAAATTTCCTGCTTCTCAATTTTTTTAGTAGCAGAGCCATATTTATACATATTTAACATCAATCCTGATGAAATACCAAAAACCATAAGAAATCCTTTTCTTTTGATATGTACAAACTTTATACTACCATTATAACATTTTTTTGAGATAATTCAAGTGTTTATCCAAATTCAACTCACATTCGGCTAAAATATCTATTTTAAATTTTCTAATTTTTGTTATAATAAAATTATGAACTCTATTTTAATTATAATAATCGCAATAATAATTGTTTTAGTTGCAATCACAGTCGCAATCCTTGGTGTAAAATTAGCTCAAATGACTTTCTTTTGTGCGTTTCCAAGAACTTCCGCTTATGGAGATCCTAACAAATTAAGATATATTCACCTGAATGGATTCTTTTTTATAATCTCAAACGACTTATTTGGCAAAGATGTTGTTTACTCAAACGAAGCAACAAATATGATGTTTCAATACAATTTAAAACCAACAATGAACACAACTGAAATTTTAAACGATAAAAAACCTTTAAATATTGAAATATTAGATACAACAACAGGGCAAACTTTATCGTATTCCGTACCCCACGCTAACAAAGCTCAAGCAATTAGATTTTTTACAAAATACCGCGAATTGATGAACAGAATTCATCAACATAAAATGAACCAAAATAAATAAGTATATAATTTTTTAAATTACAAAAAATTGTTGCTCCAAAACCCTTGTTCATGAGATAATAAAATCAAGGAAGAAGGAAAGAAGGTAAATTTATGTCAAACGTAAGAGTTAGAATTGCACCATCACCAAGTGGAAATCTTCACGTTGGTACTGCAAGAACAGCTTTATTCAACTATTTATACGCTAAAAAAGTTGGCGGAACATTTGTTTTAAGAATTGAAGATACAGATGCTGAACGTACTAGTCAAGCATATATTGATAATATTTTTGACAGCTTAAAAGCATTAGGCTTAAATTGGGACGAAGGTCCAGATGTGGGCGGTCCTTATGGTCCTTACACTCAATCTGAAAGATTTGATATTTATCCAAAATACGTTCAAGAACTTTTAGATAAAGGATTTGCTTATGAATGCTTCTGCACTCCAGAAGAACTAGAAGCCGAAAAAGAAGAAGCAACAAAAAACAAAAAGGCTTATGTATATTCTAAAAAATGTGAAAATTTGACAGAAATTGAAAAAGATAGATTAAGAGCTGAAGGTAGAAAACCGGCAATTCGTTTTTCTGTTGAAAAAGCAACAAAAGCATTCCACGATTCATCAATTATACACTTTGATGACCTTGTAAAAGGTGATTTACATCAAGATACAAACCTAATTGGCGACTTTGTAATTATGAAATCTAACGGTTCTCCAACTTATAATTTCGCAGTTGTAATCGACGATATGTTAATGAAAATTTCACATATTATTCGTGGAGAAGACCACATTTCAAATACCTTCAAACAAATTTTAATCTACGAAGCATTAGGTGCAGAAGTTCCAAGATTTGGTCATCTAGGTATGATTTTAGCTCCAGACAGAAGCAAACTTTCTAAACGCCATGGCGCAACTGCCGTTTCTGAATTCGTTCAAAAAGGTTATTTGACTGACGCTTTAATCAACTTTGTAGCTCTACTTGGCTGGGCTCCATCTGACGGAAACGAAATTAAAACAGTCGATGAAATTGCTCAAGACTTCAGAATTAACGAAGTTTCTTCTTCAAATTCAATTTTTGAATACGATAAATTAAACTGGATGAACGGTCAATATATTAAAAAACTTGATATTGAAGACTTGAAAGAAAGATTAAAACCGTTCTTAACAAAATATGATTTAACTGAACTTACAGATGAGCAATACACTCACATGGTTGAATTAACAAGAGAACCATTAACAATCCTTTCTGACATCACAGATGCAGTTTCATATTTCTTTGGTAAAGACGTTGAAATTGATGAAGAAACACAAACAACAGTTCTTGATACTGAAACATCACAAGATGTTCTAAAAACATTTGCTGAACAGGCAAAAGATTGGGATTGGACTGAGGAAAACCTACACGAAAAATTGGAAGCCTTCAGAGGATTTTATAAAGAAAAAGGTATCAAACCAAAAGTTACAATGTGGGCAATCAGAGCTGCTGTAACAGGTCGAACTCGTGGTGCTGATATGGTTGGCACTCTTGTTATCCTTGGTAAAGAAAAAACTCTTTACCGCATAAACAAAGCTATTAAATAGCCTACGTAGGGAATTAAAAACTCAAAAATTTAAAATATACTCTCTTTTGTACTATCAACGGAGGGTATATTTTTATGGATAACACAAACAAAACAATTTACGAAATTTCGGCAAAAATCGGTAGTAAAAGAATTACAGTTTTTACCAATCATCTTAAAATTGATGGCTATCTTTATCAATGTGAAGGCAAGTGTAAAGAAGTTGCAGACAACATTCTAACTCTTAACGACGCTATCGTTTGCAAACTCGAAGATTACTGCTCCTGCGATGAAGATAGTTGCACATGCAACGATTATGTTTGCTTTAAATACGATTGGTTAAATATTATGCACTCAAGTATTGTAAGTTTTAGCGTTATAAAATAAATTTAACAACATTTTGATAAAAAAGTGGCGAAGCCATCAGGCTTCGCCACTTTTTTATATATAATCCAACAAAGATTATTTGCAATCACAGCCACAACCGCAACAAGTTAAACCTAGAGCTTCTTTAGCTTCTTCTAATCTAACCTTGATACGACCGTCAACGGCAATACCTTCACCTGATTTTTCAGAAATTAACAATGGGTTAATGTCTAATTCATCGATGAATTTGTAATCAGAAACTAATTGAGATAATCTCAACAATGTTTCTTGAATTTGATCCATTTGAGCAGGAGTTGTGCCTCTAGCACCTTCTAACAATTTGTATGCTTTAACTGATTTAATCATTTCTGAAGCATCAACATCTGTTAAAGGAGCAATTCTGAAAGTTACATCTTTCATAACTTCAATGAATACACCACCAAGACCGAACATCATCATTGGTCCGTATTGAGGATCAGTTGCGATACCGCAAACCATTTCTCTGTTACCTTTAACCATTTCTTGAATGATTACACCTTCAAGACCGTCTAACAATCCTCTTTCTTCAAGTTTTGCCAACAAGTCTTTATATTCTGCTCTCAATTGTTCTTCTGATTGAATGTTAACTCTAACACCGCCAACATCTGTTTTGTGAGAAGTTGTTTTTGAAGTCATTTTCATTACTACTGGATATCCGATTGAATTACCAACAGTTACAACTTCTTCTTCATTTGTAGCGAAGCCTGATTTACATACTCTGATACCATAAGCATCTAACACATCAATTGATTCACGAGTTGTTAATTGAGCTCTATCTTCTTTTAATGCGTTATAAATAATGCTTTCAGCTTTCTTTCTGTCAACATCGTAGCAAGGGATTTTACCTTCAGGTCTTGAAATCCATTTACGTTGTTGGTCTAATCTCATAAAGCCTTCTGCAGCTTCTTCAGCGTACATAAAGAATGGCATATTAACGTCCATATCTGATAATGCAGTAAAGAATTCGCTCTTAGTCATAAATACGCCGATAACAGGTTTTTCAGGATATTGGGCTTTGATTTCCATAACTGCTTTTGCAACATCAATATCTTTTAAGCCTAAGAATGGTAAGTAAATAACCATAATCATATCAACATTTTCATCAGCAATAACTGTTTTTAATGTTTCTTTGTAGTGTTCTATTGGAGCAGAAGCAATCATATCAATTGGGTTTTTAACTGATGCTGCTGCTGGTAAGAAACTTCTTAATGTTTCTTTTGTTTTATCTGTAATTTTTGCAATTTCCATACCATATTCGCAAACTGCGTCAGTTGCCATAATACCAGGACCACCTGAATTTGTGATAATTGCTACTCTGTTTCCTTTTGGAATTGGGCAGTTAGCAAACACTTTTGCAGTTGAGAATAAATTTTTCAAAGAATATTCTCTGATAACACCTGATTGAGCTAATAATGCATTTGCTGCTTTATCAGCACCAGCTAAAGAGCCTGTGTGAGAAGATGCAGCAGAAGCACCAGCTGCAGAACGACCAGCTTTTAAAGCCAAAATAGGTTTTTTCTTAGAAATTCTTGTAGCTAATTTTCTGAAGTTAGCAGGATTTTGGATTGATTCCATGTACAATAACATTTGGTGAACATCATCGTCATTTTCCCAGTATTCTAAAGCTGTTTCAGCATTTACATCTGCTTGGTTACCAATTGAAATGAATTGAGCAAAACCTAAGTTTAAGTCTTTTAAGATATTTAAAATACCGCCACCTAAAGCACCTGATTGTGAAACGAAACCAATATGTCCACGTTCTGGTAAACTTTCTGCGAAACAACCGTCCATGCTGATTTCAGGATTTGTATTTACAACACCTAAGCAGTTAGGACCTACGCATCTCATACCATATTTATTTAATTTTTCAACTAATTGTTTTTCAAGTTCTGCACCTTCTTTACCTGTTTCTTTGAAACCTGCAGTGATGATACATAAACCTTTGATACCTTTTTCGTTACATTGGTCAATTGTATCTAAAACGAATTTTGAGTTAACAACGATAATTGCTAAATCAATATTTTCTGGAACTTCATTAACTGTTGTATATGCTTGTAAACCTTCAATGATGCCACCTTTTGGGTTGATTGGGAAGATTTTACCTGTAAATTTGTACTCTTGTAATCTTTTCATGATATCTGAACCAATTGTGTGTTCTTTTGTAGAAGCACCAACAACTGCAATTGATTTAGGACACATGATTTTGTCTAATTGTTCTTTTAGCATTTGTTTTTCCTTTCTTACTACTAAAATTATATATTAATAACCATTATTTAGCCATTTTCTAACCTTGAATTTTGCACCAATTTTATCCGCAATTTGCTTACACGCATCAAGGTCTAAACTGTAATTTGGATATTCATCAACAACTGACATTGTTGTTTTAAATCCATATTCTGTTGATTTTTTAGCAAATTCAATCATTTCCTCATAAGCATTTTCATATACTGGGCGAGAAATTTCATTATATTGCTCTTTTGTTGAAGCATTCAAGCTAATTGAAAATTCATCAACTAAACCTTTTAATTCTGGTAAAATATCTTTTTTGTTAATAAAATTACCAATGCCGTTTGTATTTACACGTACATAAATATTTTTCGATTTTAAATACTTTGCAACCTCTTTTAAAAGTTCAAATTTCATAAGTGGCTCACCGTAACCACAAAAAACAACTTCTTTTGGAGTATTATAGTTTTTAAACTGTTGGATTACGTCATCGGCTGAGAAATTTTCATTTTCAAGCCACATATTTTTACCTTTAATCTCATCAACAGTCGCTCTTATACAAAAGACACAAGTATTTGAGCACTTATTTGTTAAATTTACATAAAGTGTTTTGGAACTTTCGGCATCATCTTCAATTGAATAAACATACGTATCCATAGCTATATTATCCATGTTGAATTTATAAAGTAAAGTCTAAATCGTGAAAAAAACTGAAGGATTAGTAATTAATTTTACTAACCCTTCACGATTTTAAAATATATCCGTTTTAATTGGATTTTTGAATTTTGTAATATTGTTTTGGAACAATAATTGGAAGTCGCCCACAGGACCGTTTCTTTGTTTAGCGATAATAATATCTGACTTACCTTTTGAATCAGCGGCTTTGTTAACTTCACCTTCACCGTCTTCACCGTCTTTACCTTTGTTGTAGTAATCTTCACGATGAATAAACATTACGATATCGGCGTCTTGTTCGATTGCACCTGAATCACGCAAGTCTGAAAGCATTGGGCGTTTATCGCCTCTATCTTCAACCTTACGGGATAATTGTGAAAGAGCAATAATTGGGACATTCAATTCTCTTGCAAGAATTTTTAAACCTCTTGAAATAGCTGAAATTTCTTGATTTCTGTCCGTTGTTCCAGAGCTGTTAATCAATTGTAAATAGTCGATTACGACCAAACCTAATTCTTTTTCTTCCATTGCCAGACGACGACATTTTGCACGAATATCCGTCAAAGTACAACCTGCGGTATCATCAATATAAATCGGTGCTTCAGAAATTTCATTCATTACATTTATAAGTTTTTCCCAGTCTTTACTTTGCATATTTCCGCTTCTCAAGCGTTGAGAGTCAATTTCAGCTTCAGAACACATCATACGTTGTACCAATTGTTCCCTTGACATTTCAAGAGAAAACATTGCAACAGGGACTTTTGATTTCATCGCAACATTTGCAACAATGTTCAATACAAAAGCAGTTTTCCCCATTGAAGGACGTGCTGCAAGGATAATTAAATCTGATTTTTGTAAACCGTTAGTCATTGTATCTAAATCATAAAAATGAGTTTGCACCCCTGTACATTCATCTCTGTGCTGATAGCGGTATTCAATTTTGTTGTAAACATTTAAAACATCATCTCTAACAGGAATAAAATCTTTAGTTGATTTTTGAGAAGATATATCAAAAATTAATTTTTCTGCGTTTTCTAATGAGTTGTCCACATTTTCAACCGTATAACCTGACGCAACGATTTCAGAACCAGCATTAATCAAGGCTCGTTTAATAGCTTTTTCTTGAATAATTTTTGCATAATAAGCAACGTTTGCAGTTGTAACTGTTTTAAACGCTAAATCATTAACGAAAGCACGTCCGCCAACCATTTCAAGCCTTTGAGAATAACTTAACACATCAGATACCGAAACAATATCAATCATTTGGTTTTGATTAAATAATTGTAACATTGCTTCAAAAACATATCTATGAGCAGGTTTGTAAAAACTTTCAGGCTTTAGAAGTTCAACAACTTTTGTCATAACCGAAGCTGGATTAACAAGAATTGCACCAAGAACGGCTTCTTCAGCGGGAATATCTTGAGGCATTAAATTAGCATCAATTTCAGTTTTGGTCTGTTTTTTAGGTGGCATAGTGTAAACCTTTCTATAATAAATAGCTTAACATGCAAAAAATAAAATTTAAACAAATTGTAAAAGATATGTTGCATTTTTTTTTTGCTCATGTATAATAAGAATACAACCGAAAGAAATGCGGGGGTAATTCAGTGGTAGAATGCCTCCTTGCCAAGGAGGATGTCGCGAGTTCGAGCCTCGTCTCCCGCTCCATAAAAAAAACTCATCATAAGATGAGTTTTTTTTATGGAATATTCTTTAGCTAAACTGATAACTATTTTCATATTTCTTAATTCCCCTCTTTACAATTGAATATTATTTGATATAATGAGCATGTTCAAATGATTAAAAAGAAAGGAAATTAATATGAAATTTATTTGTTCTGTTTGTGGATATGTTCACGAAGGTAATGAAGCTCCAGAAAAATGCCCTCAATGTGGCGCACCTGCAAGCAAATTCACTAAAGCTACTGAAGGTGAAAAAACTTACGTTACTGAACACGTTGTTGGCGTTGCTAAAGACGTTGATGCTGAAATTTTACAAGGTTTAAGAGAAAACTTCAATGGCGAATGTACTGAAGTTGGCATGTACCTAGCAATGTCAAGAGTTGCTGAAAGAGAAGGCTATCCTGAAATTGCTGATGCATTCAAAAGATACGCATTTGAAGAAGCTGAACATGCTGCAAAATTCGCTGAATTATTAGGTGAAGTTGTTACTGATTCAACTAAGAAAAATGTTGAAATGAGAGCAGAAGCTGAATGCGGTGCTTGTGCAGGCAAAATGGAAATCGCTAAAAGAGCTAAAGAATTAGGCTTAGACGCTATCCACGATACTGTTCATGAAATGGCAAAAGACGAAGCTCGCCACGGCAAAGGATTTGACGGTATTTTAAGAAGATACTTTGCATAAACAATTTATAGCCACTAAATAAAACAAAAAAGGGCGGAAGTTTTCAACTTCCGCCCTTTAATTTTATAAACTAAATTTTCAATCCGTCAATACTGATAGTTTTTTGCTGGAACGCAATTTGTTCAAAATCTTCTAAACTCATTGGTTTTGCATACAAAAAGCCTTGTGCAATATCGCAACCAGAATCTGTCAAGAATTGAGCTTGTTCTACTGTTTCAATACCTTCTGATACTGTTTTTAGCGACAAGTTTTTAGCTAACGATAAAATATGTTTAATAACAATCTTACCTCTGCCGTCAGTTGTAGAGTCGTTAATAAAGCCTCTATCCAATTTTAAAATGTCGCAAGGTATTTGTCTTAACATATTCAAAGAAGAATATCCAGAGCCAAAATCGTCCATTGCAATACTAAAGCCTAGTTTTTTCAATTCATTAACTATTTCCAAAAATTTGTCAAAGTCTTCAAAACCAACAGATTCAGTAAGTTCTAATTCAAATAAACTTGGTGGAATTTGATATTTATTTATCAAATCTTTCAAATCATCAATAAAAAATTCGTTACTCAAATGCAATCTTGATACGTTAACCGAAATTGGAACAGGAGTAAATCCTCTATCAATCCAGCTTTTTATCGCAATACAAGCTTGTTGCCAAATATATCTATCCACATTTAGAACAAAACCATTTTTTTCAAACAATGGAATAAAGTCATTTGGGTGAATAAAACCTTTTGTTGGGTGTTTCCATCTAACTAGCGCTTCTGAACCTGCAACTGTAAGTGTTTTCATATCAAATTTAGGTTGCAAATACATAACAAATTGACCAGTTGCAAGAGCGTTGTGCATTTCATCTTCAATATTTTTTTCACTCAACAATTGTTTTCGTAAATTGTCGTCATAGTATGAGATATATTTGTTAACATCGTCAGCAATTGTACGTTTTGCAAGACCTACGCGGTCGCACATTATATGAATTGGAACGGTAACATCATTTATCAAATAAACCCCGAACAATGGCACTAATTTTGCGGCAGCTTTATTTGAAGATGTTTTCAAAATTGTCATTGTTTCTTCGTTATATCGTTCGATATCTTGATAAATTTTATCAACAATTGAGTTAATATCTTTTTCAGCATTATATTTAACAATAAATAAATATGTTGCGGCAAACGAACGCGCCAACAAAGAATTTAACGGCAAATCAGATTTCACAATGTTATAAACATCTTTTAAAATAACATTTGCCATGTCAAAGCCATAAATTTCGTTAATAACCTTAAATTTAGTTATATCCATCAATATCAGCGCATATTTTTCATTTGAAGAAATCGTTTCAAGAATTTTTTGAGCTTCTAAAATAAATTTAGCTTTATTTGGGCCTTCTGTAACTTCATCAACAAACGCAAGATGCAACATTCGTTCGTAAGCAGATTTTTGGATTTTATCAAATCTTTTTAAAATTAAATATAGCAAACAGTTGATTGCTAACATTATGCCTATTGCAAACAATAGAATTTCTAAAACGCTTAATGCCAAGACTTTTCCAGGAACGTAAAGAAGAACCAACCAATCAGAGAACGAAACCGGAGCGTAAGCACAAAGCCAAATCTGACCATTTAGATATGTCCAAAACGCACCTGTTTTCATTTCTTTAAATTGAGCTTGCAAGTCATCACGTTTTATAGATATAAAATTTTGAGGTTGATCAAAATAATTTTGGAAAACATCAACAGACGGGTGTTCAGAACGCAATACATACTCACCATTTGATTTAATAATATGGCTATAAGCGGTGTTATTAAAAGTATTAATATCCAAAATATTTTTAAATACATCGGCTCTAACTTGAGCAGACAAAACCGCTGACACCTTATTTTTTACAATAATTGGCACAGCATAGATATTTCTATAAAACTCCCAGCCTTCTCTGTTATCTAAAACCCTGTCAAAACAAGTTTGACCTAATCTTGCAGATGTAAAACAAGGCATTTTATACATATTTGCAGTAGAAATTTTCGAATTATCTTTAACAACTGTATAACCTTGACCAGCCATAGTTATAAAAGAAAATGAATTAAAAGATGCTTGTCTACCTTCGGTTTTCAACAAGAATGGACGCAAGTCATTTGGCTTAAAATTTTTAAAATCTTCAGCAATTGAACCCGAAATCATTTGTAAAACTTGTAAATCAGCAATAATTCTATTATGTACGTTATACGCCAACTGTTGCGATACCTCTGTTGCAACTTTTTCAGATGTTTTAACCTGAGTTGACATTATAAAAAATAAGGCAACAACCCCGACAACCGCCAGAACAAATACTGACGTAATCAGCACAGTTATTACATTATCCTTTTTCTTACTACCTTGCAAAGTATCATTTAGCATAAAAACCTACAAACCTAACTTATAATAATTACATTATAATATAAAAATTTTAATTGTTGCAAAATTCAATTTTAAAAAAAATAGTAACAAAATTTACAAAACAAAAAGATTAATGAATAAAATAATGTCCGATATTATAAACAATAAACGAAACGAACCACGCAACAGAGCATTGGAAAAGCACTACCAAAGTGGCATAACGTTTTCCTAATTCGCGTCTTACTGTTGCAATCGCAGCAACGCAAGGTGTGTATAGCAAGGAAAATACCAAAAATACAAACGCAGTAAGTTTTGTAAACGCTAACGGCAAAGCCTCTACATCTCCGCCTAAAAGTATTGTTAAAGTGCTTACAACACTTTCTTTTGCCATAAAACCAGTAATAAATGCTGTTGAAATTCTCCAATCTGCAATACCAAGAGGTTTAAATATAGGAGTTATAAAATTACCCAAAACTGCTAACATGCTATCAGCAGAATTTGCAACCAAATTCAATCTACTGTCAAAAGTTTGTAAAAACCATATAATAATTGTTGCCCAAAAGATTATTGTAAAAGCTTTTGTAATAAAATCTTTTGCTTTTGAATAAATTAATCTATAAATATTTGTCGCACTCGGCAATCTATAATTTGGCAATTCCATTACAAAAGGGACTCCTTCGCCGTCAAAGAAGAAAGTTTTCATAATTAATGCCGTAACAATTCCGACAATTATTCCGATTAAATACAATCCAACGATTACCAAAACTTGATTTTGAGCGAAGAATGCTGCCGTAAACAAAGCATAAATTGGTAATTTAGCAGAACAACTCATAAATGGAGTTAGCAAAATTGTCATTTTTCTATCACGTTCAGAAGGTAATGTTCTTGACGCCATAATTGCAGGAACACTACAACCAAAACCAATTAGCATTGGAACAAAACTTCTGCCAGAAAGTCCCATTTTTCGTAAGGCTTTATCCATTACGAACGCTACACGCGCCATATATCCTGTATCTTCAAGAATTGATAAGAAGAAAAATAAAATTACGATTATAGGTAAAAAGCTTAAAACACTTCCAACGCCTGCAAAAATACCATCTATTATAAGAGAATGAACAACTTTATTCAATCCATAAGCCGTTAGAGCCAAGTCTGTTTTTGTTGTAACAAAATCAATTATAAAATTCATCGCATTTGACAAAAATGAACCCACAGGTCCAAAAGTTATGTAAAAAACAACCGCCATAACGCCTAAAAATGCGGGTACAGCAGTATATTTTCCAGTTAAAATTTTATCTGCCATAACTGTCATTTTGTGGCTTGGTGCATCTGAAGTTTTTTGTACAAATTCATCACAAAGTCTTTCGATAAAAGAGAACCTCATATCTGCAATCGCTGATTCTCTGTCAAGACCTCGTTCTTGCTCCATTTCTTCAATAATATGTAAAATTGTATCTTTTTCATTTTGATCTAAATTCAAAGCTTCTTCAACAAGTTTATCACCTTCTGCTAGTTTTGTGCTGGCAAATCTCAAAGGAATATGTAAAGCCTCTGCGTGATCTTGGATTAAATGGCAAATTGAGTGAATACATCTGTGAATTGCTTCTTCATTTTTTATATTTTTATCACAAAAATCCAGTCTTCCTGGGTGCTCATCGTATTTTGCTACGTTTATTGCGTGGTTAACAAGTTCTTGTAAACCTTGTCCTTTTGACGCAGAAATTGGTACAACAGGAACTCCTAAACGCGCCTCTAAACCATTAATATCAATACTTCCACCAGAAACTTCAACCTCGTCCATCATATTCAAAGCGATTACCATCGGAATATCCAGTTCAATCAGTTGCATTGTCAAAAGCAAATTACGCTCAATATTTGTCGCATCAACAATATTAATAATACCATCAGGTTTTTCATTTATAATGAAATTTCTTGTTACAATTTCTTCATTGCTATAAGGTGAGAGTGAATAAATTCCAGGAAGGTCAGTAATCGTAACCTCTTTATGACGTTTTATAACACCATCAGTTCTATCAACCGTAACCCCTGGGAAGTTGCCTACATGTTGGTTTGAGCCAGTTAATTTATTAAAAAGGGTTGTTTTTCCACAATTTTGATTACCTGCAAGAGCCAGTCTTAACTCTTTTTTCGGAACTTTTCCTCCTAATTTACGAGTTTCATATTTTTGAATTTCACCAATTTCAGAGTGCTCTGTTTCTTTAAAAACTTTTCTTTTTATTGTTCTGTCATGCGCATCATGAATATCTTTAATCGCAATTTTTGAGGCATCATTTTTTCTCAGAGTAAGCTCATAGCCTCTTAGACGTAATTCTAAAGGGTCGCCCATGGGTGCTGTTTTAATCAAAGTAACTTCTGTTTGTGGAGTTAAACCCATATCCAAAATGTGTTTTCTTAAAGCTTTATCTTCGCAATCAACTGACGAAATAATCGCATCGTGTCCAATTGGTAATTCGTCGAGAGTCTTTATTTTACTCAAATCACGCATACTTAACTCCACATAAATTATTACGATATAATTTTAATCCAAAAATAATATCTGTGCTAAAAATATGAACAAGTTTAAACCTATCATTTTTTATAAATTTTCTAATATTTTATACAATACAATAAAACTCTCTAATCCCCACAAACACACACAAATATATGTAAAAATGTGTAACATTTTAATTATAAAAATATAAATATTTTATCTATAAAGTTTATAATAAAACTTATTATAATTTAGGACATGGAAAATACGGTATGAAAATAAATAAAAAATTAGGACTAATAGTAACTATTATTGCGTTTTTTCAATTGCAAGCAGTTGCAAGTGTTTCCTCTTGGGGGGATTTAAAAAACGAAGCTGATAATGCCTCGGAAGGCTCAACGATAAATATTATTAATGAGATTACTGCAGACGGTTCGTCGATTGGCTTTCTGCAAAAAGTTTTAAAATTAGATTTTGGTAATTATAAAATAAATGGTGGTTCATATTCAGATGAATCTCCATTTATTTTTTCAGGGGCTGGTGCTTCTGAAACAAAACTTGAGATTATAAAAGCAACGTTTACTGGTTTTAATACAGAAAACGGAATTATAAATGGAGCAAATCCACGTATCGAATTGACTGATGTGTCTTTTATTAACAATAATGGCGTTGCGATTAATAATGAGGGCTATAATGGTTTAGTTATTAATGCTAAAAATAGTGATGTAAATTTTAAAAACAATACAACTTATGGTATCAAATCTAATAGTAACGTTTATTTGAATGCTTCAGAAGGTAAAACTATAACTTTTGATGATGCGATTAGTATTGATAACACTTTTGATGGTAATTTGGTTATCAATAACTCATATAAAGCTGGTACGGACTTAAACGGTACTGTTATTTTGAATAAAAATGTAGATTTTGCAAGTTCAAACGGAACTATTTCGTTGGGTGCAAAATCAGCTTATAAAAATGGTACATTAAAACTTGGCGTAGAACCTGCGAATTCAAATGATTTTAGATTGTCAGTAGGTGGTGAAGCAACATTAGATATGCAAAACAATAATGTTGACAATCTAACCATGCGTAGATTTTCAGGCGCAGAAGATGCACCTTTACACTTAAAATTAGATTATAACGCACAAACAGGTAAAATGGACTTGATTGTCGTAAGTGATAGCGCAGTTGGTGCAAGCACTCCAAGCATTATCGTTGATGAAATTAATGTTCTTGTAGCTGGTGATGCAACTGATACTGAGTTTTTAAACGGCTTGGGTAGAACTGTTATTAATGTTTCAACTGACGTTATTTCTGCGGTAAAAGATAATGTAACTTACCTTTTTAAACCAAAAACTAATATCTCAGAAAGAGGTGCTTATAATGTTTCAAAAGCAAGCAATATTACCAACTTGCCAAGATATATCCAAGACCAATACTCCTTGTTAGGTAATGATGTTGCCATTACAGAAGATATGACTTTAACAGAGGATTTAGGCACTCTTACTGGAAACGATAGAAATATAACAATTTACGGAAATGGTCATACTTTAGATTTAAACTCTCATAATGGTGTAAACGTAGCTAATGATCAAACATTA